>NZ_JBPKJP010000098.1:0-14511 GCF_051217035.1 Lysobacter sp. 1R34A | reverse complement strand
GCGTCCGGCCCGGCCGGTAGCGCGGGCAGCGCTGCGGGCGCCGCGAAGCCGGCCGTCAGTGCCGCCGCGCAGATCGCCGCGCTCGACCGCGCCGGCATCCCGCTGCGCCTGCGCGACGGCGAAAAGGTCAAGGTCACTCTCGGTCTGGCGCTGAGCTTCGAGGAGGTGCAGAACCCGAGCCTGCTCGACCGCGCCACCTCGTCCCTGCGCGAGACCCTGCTCGCCGCCGGCATGCAGGCCACCGCGGTCAACGGCTCGCCGGTGCTCGAGGCGCTGGTGCCGTTGGCGAAGCTGGAATGGGTCGCCGGCCTGCAATCGGTGGCCCAGGTGTCGCTGATGAAGATGTCGCAGACGGCCGTGTTCAGCGACGGCGCCACCGCCAGCAATCTCGATCACCTGCGCACGCTCGGCCAATACGCCGGAATCGCCGAGAATCTGCGCCGGGACTTGCGCGGCGAAGGCCTGAACATCGCCGTCATCGACCATTTCGGCAACCTCGACGGCGAGGTGGCGGCGCTGCAGGCGGCCGGCGAATGGCCGAGGAACACCGCCGCGCAGCCCAACAAGATCACCCTGCGCGCATTGCCGGGCCAGGCGTTCGGCCACCGCGGCGCGGCGCACGGCAATGCGGTCACCGAGATCGTCTACGACATCGCGCCCGCGGCCTCGTTCCGCGTCTACGACAGCTCCGGCGCGGCCGACTGGGTCAGCGCGGTCCAGGACGCGGCAAACCTCAGCGCCCAGAACGTCGCCCAGGGCGAACCGCGTTCGCAGGTCATCACCGCATCGCTGGGCTTCGATCTGTATGGGCCCGGCGACGGCACCGGCACCGGCAGCCCGCTCAAGGGCCTGTACGACGCCATCGAGGCCGCCACGCGCAACGGCGTGCTGGTGCTCAACGCCGCCGGCAACGAAGCGCAGGTGCATTGGGACGGCGCCAGCACCGCCGGCGCGGTCGCCAACGTGCGGCAGGATTTCGACCTCAGCGCGGCCGGCGTCGATACCGTCAATCGCCTGAGCCTGGGCGCCGACTACGGCGGCTGCATTCCGGTCGGTGCCTTCAGCGCGCAGGACCAGGGCGATTTCGAAGTCAGCGCGACTCTGGGCTGGAACGATTGGGCCAACGCCGACAACGTCACCGATGCCGACTATCGGCTGGAACTGGTGCGCTGGGCCGATGCGGTCCGCCGCCACGGGCGCGTGATCGTTCCGGCCGGCTGGGTCGTGGCGACGCAGTCCGACGACCTCCAGAACGGCGGCGCCGGCCAGACGCCGCTGGAGTACGTGTCCTTCGTTCCGTCCGCCGCCACCCGCACCGTCGAGTGCGACGGCGTATTCAACGCCAACCGCTTCGCCGGCGGCGGCAAGTTCGCGCTGCGCATCGTCCGCAAGACCGCCGCGGCGAACAACTTCCTGCGCCTGATGACCGGCGGCTACTACAAGCCGCAATACGCGCAGGCCGAGCGTTCGCTGATCCACCCCGCCGACTCGGCCAGCGTGATCACGGTGGCGGCGCTGGACGCGGCGACCTCGAACCTGGAGGGCTACAGCTCGCGCGGCCCGGTGCTGGCCGCCGGCGGCGCGCGCCCGAACGGACAGGCGGCGGGCAACGCCAAGCCCGACCTGGCGAATTTCGCCAACGTCGATACGGTGTCCTACGGCGACAACGAGTTCAACGGTACCTCCTCGGCGACGCCGCACGTGGCCGCACTGGCCTTGCTGGGCCTGCAGCATCAGCGCCAGCTGACCAATGCGACGGTGCCGGTGTTGCCGGCCAACCCGACGGCGCAGCAGCGTGCCGACCACGCCCTGGCGCTGCGCCAGCGCAACGTGGCCCTGGCCGGCTCGGTGCAGGACTCGCTGACCTATGTGGCCGGCACCGGCGGCAACGACCTCGGCGTCGCCGGCTTCGACAGCAGCTACGGCACCGGCCGGTTGAAGTTCCACGCGCAGTCGCAGGCCTGCTTCCTGTCGGCGCTGTACGACCCGGCCTACCGCGGCCTGTTGCCGGCGCAGGCCAGCCCGTTGCCGGCGGGCCAGAAGAGCTACGACGTGTTGCACGGCGAAAACGACACGGCGTGCTCGAATGCGGTCGCGCAATAAGGCGGCCATGCGTTAGAGCGGCCGTGCGGCAAGCGGCATCGGCCCGCGTCGCTTCGCGCGACGCGGGCCGTATCCAGGCGATTGTCCGAGGCCCGCCGCACGGCGGGCCTCTTGCGTCATGCGTCGCGCCTCAGCCCAGCGCGCGCAGCAGGCGCTCGGCCACCGCGCGCAACTGCGGCAGGCGTTCGCCGGCGTCGACCAGCTCGAATTCGACCCCGGTCAGCGCCAGCAACGCCAGCAGTTCTTCCGAGGTCTCCGCGCGCACGTGCAACAGACTGCTGTGCTCGTCGATGTGTTCGAGCACGCCGCACCACGGCGGCAGGGTCGGCGCCAAGGCCTCGGCCGAGCCGCGCAGGCGGGCGTGCACGACCTCGCCCTGCATGCCCTGGCTGAGGCTGCGCTGGACGTAGCCGGCGACGTCTTCGGGAAACTCGCGCGGGGGAAAGCCGGCGCCGCAGCGTGCACTGCCGATACGGTCGGCGCGGAACAGGCGCCAGTCGTCGCGGCTGCGGTCCCAGGCCAGCAGATACCAACGCCGCCCACTGCTGACCAACCGCAGCGGTTCGATCGTGCGCTTGCTGGGGCGGCCGCCGCGATCCTGATATTCGAGTTCGATCAGCAGGCGGTCGCGGCAGGCGCCGGCCAGTTCGGTCAGGGTGTCCACGTCGGGCGTGGCGGCGTCGTGGCGCAGCGACACGGTCACCGAATACAGCGCGCTGATCCGCCGGCGCAGGCGCGCCGGCATCAACTGGTCGAGCTTGCCGAGCAGGCCGAGCGCGGTGTCCTCCATGCGCGAGACGCTGCCGGTGGCGCTGCGCAGGGCCACCGCGACCGCGACCGCCTCGTCGTCGTCGAGCAGCAGCGGCGGCAGCGAGGTGCCGGCGGACAACTGGTAGCCGCCGCCGACGCCGACCGAGGCCTGGATCGGGTACCCCAGCTCGCGCAGGCGTTCGACGTCGCGGCGGACCGTGCGCGCCTCCACTTCGAGGCGGTCGCACAGTTCCGCGCCGGTCCAGTGGCGCCGTTGCTGCAGCAACGACAGCAGGCGCAACAATCGGGTCGAGGTCTTGAGCATGGTCTCAGTCTAGCGACTATTTAGGACATATCCTGTCCGCTATTCGTCGTATCCTGAGCCTGTCCCGCGGTACGCCCGCTCCGTCCACCAGGAATGCCCTCATGACCGTCCAGACCTACCAGTTGAGCTGCCACTGCGGCGCCGTGCGTTGCGAAGCCGATGTCGACCTGGCCGAAGGCAGCGGGCGCTGCAATTGTTCGATCTGCGCCAAGTTGCGCAAGTGGGGCGCGGTGATCCGGCCGAGCGCCTTCCGCCTGCTGGCCGGGGAGGACGCGATCAGCAATTACCAGTTCGGCGGCTTCGTCGCCCACCACCAGTTCTGCAAGCACTGCGGCGTGCACGTGTTCGGCAAGGGCTATGTCGAGGAGATCGGCGGCGACTACTACTCGGTCAACGTGGCCTGCATCGACAACATCGAACACGCCGAGCTCGCCGAGCTGCCGGTGGTCTATTTCGACGGCCGCCACAACAACTGGTTCGAAGTGCCCGCGGTGACGCGCCACCTTTGAACCGGGGGCGGCGAGCGCTGCGGCGCGGCTGTGCGAGGATGCACGGCCCGACCGCAGCCAGGCCGACGCGATGGATACCGAACGACTCAAGCGATGGTGCCGCGCCTACCCGGGCGCGGACGAGGTCTTGCACCCGGCGCCGTCGAATATCCTGGTCTACAGCGTCGGCAAGAAATTCTTCGCTTACTTCAAGACCAGCGAGCCCGAACGCTGGCGCTTCAGCCTCAAGGTCACGCCCGATCGTTTCGTCGAACTGACCGACATGCCCGGGGCCAAGCCGGCGCGCTTCATGGGCCGCTACCACTGGGTCACCATCGTCGATGTGCGCCGCCTGCCCGACGACTACCTGCGCGAGCTGGTCGACTGGTCGTACCGCAAGGCGCTCGGCGGGCTCAGCCGCAAGCGCCAGGCCGAAGCCCTGGCCGGCGCCGACGAGGCGCAGCGGCTCAGGCTGGCGCCGATCGCGCCGACGAAAGCTCGCCCAAGACTCGTAACGCTGCCGCGACGCGGGCATCGAGCGGATGGCCGTAGTTGAGCCGCAGGCAGTGGCCGTGGCCGCGATGCGCCGAGAAGATCGGCCCCGGCGCGATGCTGATGCCGCGGCGCGCCGCTTCGCGCTGCACGGCCAGGGCATCGCGGTCCTCGGGTAGTTCGATCCAGAGGAAATAGCCGCCGTCGGGGCGGGTCACCCGCGTGCCCTGCGGGAAATGTTCGGCGACCGCGGCCAGGTAAGCGCTCTGCTGCGCGGCGAGGGTCGTGCGCAGCCGCCGCAGATGGCGCTCGTAGCTGCCGCGCTGCAGATAACGCGCGATCGCCAGTTGCGCCGGCACGCAGGTCGCCAGGGTGTTGGTCAGCTTGAGCCGCGCCACCCGCTGGGTATAACGGCCGGCCGCGGCCCAGCCGATACGGTAGCCCGGCGCGAGGGTCTTGGAGAACGACGAACAGTGCAGCACCAGCCCGCGCCGGTCGTAGGCCTTGGCCGGCGCCGGCCGATGGCTGCCGAAGTGCAGCTCGCCGTAGACGTCGTCCTCGATCAGGGGCAGTTCGTGGCGCGCCAGCAGTTCGACCAACTCGCGCTTTTTTTCGTCCGGCAGGGTGCTGCCGAGCGGGTTCTGGAAATTGGTCATCAGCCAGCAGGCCTTCGGCGCGTGGCGTTCGATCGCGCTCGCCAGCGCGCCGAGCTCGATGCCTTCGCGCGGATGGGTCGGTACTTCGATCGCGTGCAGCCCATGGCGCTCGAGCACCTGCAGGGCGGCGTAGAAGCACGGCGACTCGACCAGCACCGCGTCGCCGGGCCGGGTCACCGCGGCGATGCACAGGTTCAGGGCTTCGATCGCGCCGTTGCACACGACCAGATCGTTGGCTCCGAGCTCGACCCCGCCGATGCGATAGCGCAAGGCGATGTGGCGACGCAGTTCGGCATTGCCCGGGGTCAGGTCGTCGACCGTGCTGCGCGGGTCCAGGTGCACCGCCTCGTGCGCCATCGCCCGCCCCAGCTTGGCGAGCGGGAACAGCGCCGGGCTCATGAAGGCCGAGCCCAGCGGCACGATGTCGTGCGCCATCGCCGACTCCAGCACCTCGAACACCAACTCGCTGACATCGACCGGCCGCGACTCGCCGTCCGGCTGCGAGGCCGCGTCGGGTTCCGGCGGCAAGGCCCGCGCCTGCTCGCTGACGTAATAGCCCGAACGCGCCCGCGACTCCACCAGCCCCTGCGCTTCGAGCAGGTAATAGGCCTGGAACACGGTGGACGGACTGAGCTGCCGCGCCGCGCTGGCCTGGCGCACCGACGGCAAGCGCTGCCCCGGCGACAACAGCCCCTGGCGGATCGAGCGGGCGATGTCGTCGGCGAGGGCCTGGTAGCGCTTCATGCGGGGGTCCGTGTGGCGGCTTCGTTCTCGAAGCGGAGGGGCGTGCTCTATCCCTTCTTCCGTGGCCCGCGACGGTTCCGGGTCGCCGCAACTGATATGTATTTTTATCCGAAATCTGATTCTACGTCTTCTGATCCGGTCTCGGCAGAATGGCTCCCGTAACAAGAGCCCCTCTCCGGACCCCGCCGCCATGAACCCGCAAGTCGAACTCAACCTGGCCCTGATCCTGTTCGTGCCCTGGTTTTCGATCCTGGCCTGGCTGTTCTGGGCCTACCCGCGCCAGCCGCGCGGCGGCGCCCGCACCGCCTTCGACAGCGCCAGCCTGATCCTGGCGACCCTGCTGGCCGGCTGGGGCATGCACTGGAGCATGCACAACGCCGACCCCAACGCCGGTGCGATCTGGAAGCAGGTGCTCGCCAGCTCCGTCGCCTATGGCCTGTTCCTGCTGGTCATGACCCTGGCCATCGTCGTGCGTTGGCGCTGGTTGCGCGCTCGCCGCGCGACCTCCACCGCTGAGCCGGCCGCTCAAGCGGACCCCCACCGAAACACCACCCGCCCGCTCGCGGGCAAGGTCGAATCATGAAGATCCTGTTCGTCGCCGCCTTCCTCGGGGTGATCCTCTACAACCTCGGCGCCGGCCTGTACTACATGCTGGTCGACCAGGGCACCAGCAAGCGCACGGTCAACGCCCTCACGCGCCGCATCGTCTTCTCGATCGTGCTGATCGGTCTGGTCGTGGCCGGCATCGCCACCGGTGTGGTCGAACCGCACGGCGTCGGCGCTTAAGCCCGCTGCCCGCGCGGGCTAAGCTGGCGGCATCACGCCGCCGAAGCCCGCGCAATGACCCAGCCCCGCATCGTCCGCAACGCCGACACCGCCGAGTACTACTTCGAAGAACGCTGCCACATCGTCGAGTGGTGGAATTCCAGCGACGACCCGCAGGCCTCGATCGCACGCGCCCGCGTCGAGCCCGGCGTCGCCACCCGCCTGCACCGCCTGCGCGGCACCAGCGAGCGCTACGTCGTGCTCGAAGGACAGGGCCGCGTCGAAGTCGGCGACCTGCCGCCGAGCCTCGTCGGCCCGGGCGACGTGGTGGTAATACCGCCGGGCGCGCCGCAACGCATCGCCAACCTCGGCGACGGCGACCTGCTGTTCCTGGCGATCTGCACGCCGCGTTTCGACCCGGCGAACTACGAAGACATCGATCCGGAGGCCGCATGAGCGCGGCCTCCGCGATCGGCTTGCGCGAGCGCTACCTGGGCTGTCTGCTGGGCCTGGCCTGCGGCGATGCGGTCGGCACCACCGTCGAGTTCAGCGCGCGCGGCAGCTTCGCGCCGCTGACCGACATGGTCGGCGGCGGGCCGTTCGGCCTGCGCGCCGGGCAGTGGACGGACGACACGTCGATGGCCCTGTGCCTGGCCGCGAGCCTGATCCACCGGCGCGGTTTCGATGCGCGCGACCAGATGAGCCGCTACTGCAACTGGCGCGAAGTCGGCTACATGAGCAGCAACGGCGAGTGCTTCGACATCGGCATGACCGTGAGTGCGGCGTTGACCCGCTTCATGACCGGCCACGATGCCTTCGCCGGCGACACCGGCCCGCGCGCGGCCGGCAACGGCGCGCTGATGCGGCTGGCGCCGGTGCCGATGCTGTGGCGCCGGCATGCCCACGCGACCCGGCACTACGCGGCCGAATCCACCCGCACCACCCACGGTGCCGACGAGGCGCTGGACTGTTCGCGCCTGTTCGCGATGCAGTTGCGCGCCGCGCTCATGGGCGCCGGCAAGGAGGCGGTGCTGACCCCGGCGATGCCGTCGCCGGCGAGCCCGAAGGTCGCTGCGATCCATGCCCGGGACTACGCCGGCAAGCGCGAGGACGCGATCGTCGGTTCCGGCTACAGCGTCGAGTCGCTGGAAGCCGCGCTGTGGTGTTTCCTGCACAGCGACGACTACGAGAGCGCGGTGCTGCGCGCGGCCAACCTCGGCGACGACGCCGACACCACCGCGGCGATCTGCGGGCAGTTGGCCGGCGCCTACTACGGTGTCGGCGCGATCCCGTTGCGTTGGCTGGAGCGCCTGACGATGCGAGAAGAAATCGCGGCGATGGCGGAGGCCTTGCTGGCGTTGTCGGAGAGCGATGCGGTGGAGGTCGCGGAAGCGATGGAAGGGCGAGCAGGAGCGAATTCTCCCTAGCCCTGCCTTTGCCGACAGCGCAGGGGATTCGCTTTTCGCTCGCCGGACGTCGCCGAGCTTCCGCGAGCCCTACCTCCCCCGCGGCTTCAACGCATCCGGCGCGGTTTCGTAGACCGGATCGGTCAGGCCCTGCAGGCTGCGGGCGCTGCCGCCTTCGACGTCGAGCACGACCACTTCGTTGCGGCCTTTACGCAACCAAGGGGCCGGCACGAACAGGGTCTGCTGCGGGCCGATCTTCCAGTAGCGGCCGAGGTGATGACCGTTGATCCAGACGTGGCCCTTGCCCCAGCCGCGGGTGTCGAGGAAGGTGTTGGCGACGCGGTCGAGTTCGAAACCGCCGCGCCAGAACGCCGGACCGGCCGGCGCGGTCTTGCTGGAATAGCGCAGGCCGCTGAGGTCGTTCAACGGCAACGGGTGCATGGTCCAGCCGTACAGCTCTCGCTTGCCGACCGTCACCGAACGGGTAATGCCTTTGCGCTCTTCGTCCAGGCGCGTGCCGAAATTGATCCGGCCCATGTTCTCGACCAGCAGGTCGAGCCGCTCGCCCGGCTTCAAAGCGGTCGCCAATTCGCGTTCGCCGAAGCGCCGGTCCAAGGCGCCGAGCGGCTTGCCGTCGGCCAGCACCACCGCGTAGTCGCGCACTTCGTCGACGACCAACCTGCCGCTCGCGCCCTGCGGCACGGTGTTGCGATAGAGCACGAAACCGTAGTTCTGGTCCAGCGCCTCCATCGTCCGCGGCAGCTGCGCGCGCACCGGACGGCTCAACGCCGGCAAGGCATCGAGCAGGCTCGCCGATTCGCGCAACTGGAACGGCGCGATCGCGATGGTCGGCGTGGCCGGCTCGACGATCGGCGGCAGGCGCTCGCCAGCATCGAGATGGCGTCCGATCACCTCGCGCAGAGCGCGGTACTTCGGCGTGATCCGGCCGGCCTCGTCGACCGGCGCGTCGTAGTCGTAGCTGGTGGTGTCGGGTTGATACGGCATGTCGCGGCTGTAGTTCGCGCCTGCCATCCAGCCGAAGCTGGTGCCGCCATGGAACATGTACAGGTTGAACGAGATGCCCTGGTCGAGGAACCAATCGACCGTGCTCGCCGCTCGCTCGGGCGGCGTGGTGTGGTGCTGCTCGCCCCAGTGGTCGAACCAGCCGGCCCAGTATTCGCCGACCATGCGCGGTCCGTTCGGGCGGAACGCCTCGAGGTGTTCGAACGAGGCTTTGGCGTCGGCGACGTCGCCGTCGAAGTTGATCACCGCGGTGACGCCGGGCAGCGGCCCGCCTTCGAAGTAATGCGGGCCGGCGCCGTCGGAGGTGAACAAGGGCAGGTCGAAACCGGCGGCGATCATCTGCCGCTTGATCGTTTCCATATAGTCGCGGTCGCGGCCGTAGGAACCGTATTCGTTTTCGACCTGCATCATCAGGATCGGCCCGCCGCGCGTGCTCAGCAGCGGCGCCAGTTCCTGGTGGGTGCGGCGCAGGTAGCGTTCGACCGCGCTCAGGAAGCGCGGGTCCATGCTGCGCACGCGCAGGCCCGGCGTGCGCAGCAGCCAGGCCGGGAAGCCGCCGAATTCCAGTTCGGTGCAGATATACGGCCCCGGGCGCACGATCACGTCGAGGCCTTCTTCCTTCGCGGTGCGGATGAAGGCGGCGAGGTCGAGGTTGCCGCTGAAATCGAAGCGGCCCGGCTCGGGTTCGTGCAGGTTCCAGAACACGTAGGTAGTGACCGTGTTGAGGCCCATCGCGCGCGCCTGCCGCAGGCGTTCGCGCCAGAACTCGCGCGGTATGCGCGGGTAGTGCATTTCGCCGGAACGGATCAGGTGCGGCTTGCCGTCGAGCAGGAAACGCTCGCCCTCGATGGCGAAACGCGGCGCGGCGAAACTGCCCGGCGAGGCGAAGGCGAGGCCCAGCCCGAGCAGGGCGGCGGCGATGCGGTGACGACGTGCGCGTTGGATCATGATCGGACTCGGTCGTTTAAAGGAAGCGGGCACGGCTTACGAACGCGCGGCGTACAGCGGCGGCAGCGAGTCGAGCCAGGCTTCGTTGAAGGCCTGCGCGGTGGAGGCGACCTGTGCGGCGGTGGCGCCGGGCTTGTACAAGGTGCCGCCGATGCCGAAACCGGCCGCGCCGGCCTTGCGCCAGGTCGCGAGCAGGTCGGTGTGGATGCCGCCGACCGGCAGCACCGCGGTGCCGGCCGGCAGCACCGCGCGCAACGCGCCCAGCATCGCCGGGCCGAGCGCATCGGCCGGAAACAGCTTCAGTCCGTCGGCGCCGGCGTCGAGCGCGGCCAGGCATTCGCTCGGAGTGGCCGCGCCGGGCAGGCTGAGCAGGCCGCAGGCCTTGGCGTAGCCGATCAGGGCCGGGTCGGTGTGCGGGCAGACCATCAGGCGCGCGCCGATCCGGGTCAGGGTGTCGACTTCGTCGGCGCGGCGGACGGTGCCGGCGCCGAGCAGGATCGTGTCGCCGAAACGCCGCTGCAGGCGGGCGATGCTTTCGAACGCGTCGGGCGAGTTCAGCGGCACCTCGATGATCCGCCAACCCGCGCCCCACAGCGCCTCGCCGACCGGCAAGGCTTCCTCCGGGGTGATGCCGCGCAGGATCGCGACGAACGGCGACTGGACCAGCCAGGCCGGCAGCGTAGTCGGCGGCGGCGCGGAGGACGGGGCGAGGGTCATACGAATCGGGCCGCCTTTGCGATGCGCCACAAGCCGCGGCAGAACGCGGTGTCGCCTTCGATGATGTAGTGGGGGACGCCGTAGCGGCGCAGCGCCAGGGCATAGGTGGCGGCGAGCTTGGCGCCGCCGATCACCGCGACTTCGCCGTCGCCGCCGGGCTCGCGGTTCGCGGCCAGGCATTCGTAGCCGATCAACAGGCCTGACAGGAACGCCGGCAGTTCCTCGACCGGCGCCGCGTCGCGGACGTTGCGCGCGCGCACGCCGAACAACTGGTGCAGCCAGTCCGGGCGTTCGCGGGCGGTATCGAGGCCCTTGACGAAGCCGCGTTCCGACCAGGCCTCGGCCGGCAGGCCGCGCCCGAGCAGGCTGTGATGGAGCAGCAGCGAATACAGCTCGCCGGTCGGATAGGTCGAGAAGCCGACCACGCCGCCGCCGACCACGCCGCCGCCGTCTAGGGTCAGCCATTTGCTGTGGGTGCCCGGCGCGGCGACGCGGCGGGTGCCGGGCGGCACGCCGAGCGCCTGGGTCTCCTCGCCGCGCATGACGTCGTCGAAACCGTCGCTGGCGCCGCTGACGCCCGGCACGATCGCGGCGCGGCGCTGCCTGAACTTCAGCGGCTGCAACGCTGCGGCCAGGGCCTCGGCGTGGGCGGGCAACGGCGCGTACGGCGCTTCCTGCCAGCCGCTGCGTGCGCCGACCATGCCGGCGAGCAGGATCGGCGCATCGCCGTCGTCGAGGTCGACGCTGAGCAGGTCGTCGAGCGCGGCGGCGAAGGCTTCGGGCGAATGCAGCGAGGCCATGCCGCGCGCACTCTGGCGGGTGGCGACGATGCCGCCGAGCGCATCGAAGGCGTGCACTCGCAGGTGGGTGGAACCCCAATCGACTCCGATCAGGGCGATCGCGGTGCCGGTGTGGGCGGTATGGCGATGCAGCGGCTCATCGAGCATGGCGTTCCTCCTCGCGGCGCAGGACGCGGCCGCGCCGTTCGCCGGTGGCGTGGCCATCGCGCAAGGCGCAGGCGCCGCCGACCCAGACCGCGCGGATGCCCGCGGCGGCTTGCCTGGGGTCGGCGAAGGTGGCGCGATCGGCGATGGTGGCGGGGTCGAACAGGACCAGGTCGGCGGCGAGCCCCGGCGCGATCCGGCCGCGCCGTTTCAGGCCGAACGTATCGGCCGACAGCGCGGTCATGCGCCGGATCGCCTCGGGCAGATGGAACAGGCCTTCGTCGCGGCAGTAGTGGCCGAGCACGCGCGGGAACGCGCCCCACAGGCGCGGATGCGGATGCGCGTCGTGCGGCAGGCCGTCCGAACCGATCATGGTGCGTTCGTGGCTGAGCACCCGGCGCACGTCGTCCTCGCGCATCTGGAAATAGACCGCGCCGGCCGGGTGCAGGCGGCGCGCGGCTTCCTTCTGCTCGACCCGCCATTCGGCGGCGATGTCGGCGAGGTCGCGGCCGGCCTGTTCGGGGTGCGGCGTCGACCAGCTCACCAGGATCCGGATCGCGCCGTCGACGTAGTCCGGATCGAGCACGGTCGAACCGGCGGTGTAGGGATAGGCGTCGAGGCCGACCCAGTGCCGGCGCCGGCGTTCGTCGATGCGCGCCAGGGTCTCGACGGTGCGGCCCCAGTTGGCCGGGCCGGCGCATTTGTGATGCGACAGCACCACCGGGGTGCGCGCGGCCTCGCCGGCGTCGATCGCCTCGTCGATCGCTACGAGCACGCCGTCGTATTCGTCGCGCACATGCGAGGTGTAGAGGCCGCCGTGCGCGCCGCTTTCGCGCACCAGCTCGATCACTTCGCTGTTCGGCGCGGCCCGGCTGGGCAGGTAGAACAGGCCGCTGGAAAAACCGAACGCGCCGGACTGCATCGCCTCGCGCAGGCGCGCGCGCATGCGCTCGAGCTCGGCCGCATCGGCGGCGCGCTCGAGGTCGGCCACCTCGGCGATGCGCAGGGTCGAATGGCCGACCAGCGCGGCGACGTTGACCGCCGGGCGCGCCGCGTCGACCGCATCGAGATACTCGCCGAAGCGTTCGAAACGGAAGTCGGCCTGGCGGCCGATCAGCGACAGCGGCGCCGGCGGCGCGCGGTCGGCGCGCCACGGCGCCAGACTGATCCCGCAGTTGCCGGTGATCACCGTGGTCACGCCCTGGCTGAGCTTGTTGAACACGCCCGGGTCGTCGAGCACGGCGCGATCGTCGTGGGTGTGCACGTCGATGAAGCCCGGCGCCAGGGCCAGCCCGTTACCGTCTTCGCGTTGGCGGCCGTGCAGGCGGCCGGGCGCGCCGATCGCGGCGATGCGCTCGCCGTCGACGGCGACATCGGCGCGATAGCCGGGGCCGCCGCTGCCGTCGAGCACCCAGGCGTCGGCGATGACCAGGTCGTGGGCGACCGTCGCGGCTGCGGGGATCGCGCTCACGAGCGCCCCGGGGCCTGTGCGCGCTCCACTTCGGCCTTGGCCCGGCGCGCCTTCTCCAGCACGCCCGGGTCCTGGCGCAGCGCGACCGCGATCGCGAGCATGTCGATCACCGCCAGCTGCATCAGCCGCGACACGCCGGGCGAGTACGGTGTCGCCGCGCTCGACGGCGGCAACAGCAGCGGCACGTCGGCGTCCCAGCCCAGCGGCGTGCCGGCCTGGGTCAGGGCGATGATGCGCGCGCCGCGCTGCTTGGCGATGCGCACGCTGTCGTTGACCTCGGGGCTGCGGCCGGACAGGGAAATCGCGAACAGCACGTCGCTGGCGTCGAGCATGCCCGAAGCCAGCCGCTGCAGATGGCCGTCGCTGTGCGCGGAGGCGGCGATGTCCAGGCGCAGGAAACGCAGGAAAGCGTCCTGCGCGACCACGCCCGAGCCCGAACCGACGCCGATGCAGCACACCCGGCGCGCGCCGGCGATCAGCGCCGCGGCGGCATCGAGCGCGGCCGGGTCGGTGCGTTCGCGCACATCGTGCAAGGCCGCCGAGATACTGTCGCAGACCTTGTGCACCAGGGTCGCGGCATCGTCGTCCTTGTCGATGGTGACGGCCTGGTACGGCACGCCGACGGCAAGGCTGTGGGCGAGCTGGACCTTGAACTGGCGCAGGCCTTCGCAGCCGATCGCGCGGCAGAAGCGGGTCACGCTGGGCTCGGACACGTTGGCGCGGATCGCCAGCGCGCCGATGCTGGCGTGGATCGCGAAGTCCAGGTCCGCCAGCACGGTCTCGCCGACCTTGCGCTCGGCGGGACGCAAGCGGTCGAGCGCGGCACGGATCTTGGGAATGAGGTTCTCGGACACGATGGCTTCGTTCCTCGGATGAAGGTCGGTTGCGTGGTCGGCGCGGCGAACGCAGTCCGTTCGCGCCGGCGCGGTCAGAAGAAAGTGTTGATCGCGCCGGTGACGCGGTAGCCGTCGTCGACCGTCAACAGCAACTGCCATTTGTCGAAGGTGGTGCAGGGGTGGGAGATGCCGGTCGCGACCAGGTCGCCGACCTGCAGCGGATGATCGTGCGGCAGCTCCAGGTACGCGTGCTGGTCGTTCATCTTGGCGATGCGCGCATCGCGCATCGGCCACGGCGCCGGTTCGCCGGGGCGATGCCAGCACAGCGGCCTGGGCAGGTCGATGTCGTAGGACGCATCGCGCTTGCCGAGAGTCAGCAGCGCCAACCCCGGCTCCGGACGCGACTGCACCGCCGCCCACACTTCCAGCGCCGGCTGCAGGCCGTGGCGGAAGCTGGCGTCGTGGCGGGTGCGCATCTCCTGCTGCAGGCCGTGATAAAAGCCGTGGTCGGAGGTGAGATAGCAGCCCGAGCGCAGCACCCGCCGCAGCGGAAGCGAGGTGTCGCCGACCATGGCGAAGGCGTCGGCGACGAAGTCGAAATAAGCCGAGCCGCCGGCGCTGATCAGGATCTCCTCGCCACCGAACAATCCTTCGCGGTCGCAGCGGCGGGTCAGTTCGACCAGTTCGGCGAGCAGGCCGCGCACGCGCGCCAGGTCGGCATCGCGATCGGCGCCGGCCCACAGGCCCTCGTAGCCTTCGATGCCGGCCAGGCGCAGCCCCGGGCTCGCGGCGACTTCGTGCGCGAGCGCGAGCGCGGCGTCGAGGCCGCGCACGCCGGTGCGG
>NZ_JBPKJP010000097.1:0-14735 GCF_051217035.1 Lysobacter sp. 1R34A | reverse complement strand
CGCCGGAGCCGGAGCAGGCGCCGGAGCTGCCGGAGCGGTCGAGGCCGGAGCGGCCGCGGGCGCCGGCGCATCGGCGGCGGCGACGTCGTCGGCGCGGTCGTGCAGGCCCTGCAGATAGCTCGACAGCGAGCCGATTTCCTCGTCGCTGAGCTGCTTGGCGACGGTGGCCATGATGTTGAACAGGTGCGGGTCCTTCTGCGTGGTCGTGCCGGCGCGGTATTCCTCCAGGCGACGCTGCGAGTAGGCGGCCTGCTGGCCGGCGATGTGCGGGTAGGCCGGGCCGGGGTTGCCGGCGCCGTTCGGGCCGTGGCAGGCCATGCAGGCCGGGATGCCGCGGGCCTTGTCGCCGTTGCGGAACAGCTGCTCGCCGACTTCGTAGAACTTCTTGCCCTGATTGACGCCCGAGGCGATCACGGTGTCGTCGGCGACGCCGGCGCCGGACTTCTGGGTGGCGAAGTAGGCGCCCAGGTCGCGCGCGTCCTGCTCGCTGAGGGCGTCGGCGAAGGGCTTCATCGCCGCAGCCATGCCGGTATTGCGCTCGCCGCTCTTGAACAGGGCGATCTGGTGGGCGATGTAGCGCTCGCTCTGGCCGGCCAGGCGCGGGTATTGCGGATCGGTCGGGTTGCCGTCGAGGCCGTGGCAGGCCGCGCAGGTGCCGGCCTTGGTCGCACCGGCCTTGACGTCGCCCCAGGAGGCCTTCGCCGCGGCGTTCAGCGGCGCGGTCTGGACCGGCTCCTTGTCGGGGATCGGCGTGACCGTGGCTTGGGCGTACGCAACGGCGGCGGCCGCGAGGGCGGCGAGGCCGACGAGGCCTAGAACGCGGGCTTGGCTCATGTAGCTGGGCTCCGAACTACTGGCTTGCTGGGTGGCAGGCTGAAAAGGGCGTACTGGGGACCGGACTGTGCGCGAGCTGCCGCCACCGGAACCTCGGAATTATCTTCGCCGGCCCCGACCGGGTCAACGCGGATTCAGTCTGCGGCACGCCGGAGGGGTGGGCGTGCGATCCTAATGGCATGAACAATCCCCTCGCCCGTGCCCGTTACCTGCTGTCGGCGCACAACGTAAAGCAGCTCCCGCCCGACGGCGGCTACGAGGTCGCCTTCGCCGGCCGCTCCAATGCCGGCAAGTCCAGCGCCCTCAACGCCATGTGCCAGCAGAACGCCCTGGCGCGGGTGTCCAAGACCCCGGGCCGGACCCAGCAGCTGGTGTTTTTCGACGTCAGTCCCCTGTATCGCGGCCCCGAGCCGGCCCCGGAGCCCGACCGCTTCCTGGTCGACCTGCCCGGCTACGGCTACGCCAAGGTCCCGCAGAATCTGCAGGCGCATTGGCAGGCCTTCCTGGACCGCTACTTCGGCACCCGCGAGGCCCTGCGCGGGCTGGTCGTGGTGATGGACATCCGCCACCCGCTCAAGGACTACGACCGGCAGATGCTCGGTTACGCGGTCCAGCGCGGCCTGCCGGCGCATGCGTTGCTGACCAAGGCCGACAAGTTCGGCCGCGGCCAGCAACAGCAGCAGCTGATGATGGTGCGCAAGGAGCTGAGCTCGGCGTTCGGCGACACGGTCAGCGTGCAGACCTTCTCCGGCGAGTCCAAGCAGGGCGTGGAAGAGGCCTGCGCGGTGGTCTCGCGCTGGCTCGAGCTGGTCCCGCCGGCGGCCTGAGCCGGCGATCCGCGCCCGGCCGGCCGGTTTTGTTGCAAACCCGGCTGGCCGCTCGGCCCGCGCCGGCTGCGTTACTTCCTGGGTAGAAGGACTTCCGCGCGGCCTGCGCGGAGGGCGATCTTCGGCTCAAGGAACGAGATGGACACCATCACCGACCCCCAGACCATCCTGGCGGCGGGCGCCTACGGCACCGCGCTGTTGTTCTTCGCCTACGGCGCCTACGCGCTGCTCAAGACCCGCAACGCCGAACAGAACAAGAACGTACGCTGGTACCTCGGCATCGGCGCGGCGGTGGTGGTGGCGATGATCGGCTTCGACACCCTCAAGAGCTGGCGCGCCGGCGAACGCGTGGTGCCGAACGTGTACCTGACCTTCTCGCCGCGGTTCTCGGCGATCGACCTGCCCGACCCGGAAATCATCTACCGCGGCCAGGCCTTCGCGCCGAACGCGGCCATCGAGGTGGCCGACAACAACAGCAGCATCAACATCTCGGTCGATTCGATCATCAAGAAGGTCGAGGGCCTGCAGCGGAACAACCGCGATCTGCAGAACGCGGTCGGCAGCGCCGCGCTGGCCAACCAGCCGGCCGAGCTGGCCGAGGAGATCGCCGCGGCCGAAAGCGACGGGGCCGACGCCTGCCACGGCGGCGATCCGACCCTGTGCGGCTGGAAGCTGCTCTCGGAGGGCCGGCTCGACAGCGCGCAGGAGACGCTCGTCCAGGCGGTCAAGGACACCCCGGCCAGCGATCCCAAGAGCCGCGCCACCGCGCTGAGCGGGCTCGGCGAGATCTATGTCGGCCAGGGCCGGATCGCCGAAGCCCAACTCGTGCTCGGCAAGGCCGCCGCGCTCGGCAACGAGGGCGCGAAGAAGCGCCTCGACACGCTGGCCTTGCCGCCGAGGCAGCTGCGCACGCGGCCCCTGCCGACGCCTGCGCCGGGCTCGACGCCCACCCCGACGCCGCGCCCGGCGCTGCAGCGCGAGTCCCTGCGACGCGAAGCGCACACGGCCCGATTACCGGCGCGCGGTTGAGGCTGCGCGCCGGATCGCCTGGCCGGCGTCCGTTGCGCCGACGGCCTAAGGCGTCGGCGCGGGCAACGGCCGCCTCGCGCTGATCTCGCCGCGCGGATCGTAGTCGCGCGCGGTGTCGCGTACGCCGTCGCCGTCGCTGTCGAACTCGCCGCTGACCGGGCGTTCGTCTACATAGTCGATGCGCTTGACCAGGTGGCCGCCCCGGTCGAACCACTGTTCGCTCTGCAACACGCCGCGCTTGAAGGTCTGCTGCCGGTCGACCTGGCCGTCGCCGTCGTAGTCGGCGCTGCGGCCGGCGAGTTGGCCGTTTTCGTAGCGGCTCGCGGTCTCGCGCACGCCGTCGAAGTCCTGGTCTTCCTCGATCTCGGTCGTCAGGCCGCGATCGTCGTAGTGAGTGCGCTGGTCGACTTCGCCGTCGCCGTTGCGGTCGGCCTCGACCCGTCGCAGGCGCTCGCCCTCGTAGAACAGCGCCTCGTCGGGGCGTCCGTCGCCGTCGTAGTCGATCGGCTGCTGGCTGTTGCGCGGTTGCATCGCGATGCCGGTGGCGATAGCGCCGCCGAGCGCGCCGGCAATCAGAGCGAACACGATCCCGCCGAGGCCGGTGCCGGTGTGGCGCGAAGGCAGGCGCTGGTTCAACGGGCGGTAGAGGTTGCCGCTCTCGACGTGCTCGGGCGTGGCGTCGTCGCCGTAGTCGCGGTCGGCTTCGTCATCGCCCTCGTCGTCGAGCGGCACCGCGGCGTCCTGCCAGGCCTGGATCACGGCGCGCGCGCGTTCGGCGTCTTCGTCGGCGACCTCGACGCGGACCGGCAGCAGGCCGGCGCCGCCTTCCAGCGCGCCGCCGAACACGAACGAGCGGATGCCTTCCTCCGCCAACAAGCCGCGCACGAGCTGCGCGTCCGCCGAATGGGCGGCGTGGTACACGATTTGCATCCGGATGCTCCCTGTTCGTGGACCGTTTCGCCGCGAAGCCGGAGTATGCCGCCTGACCGAAGTGTGTCGCGAGCTCAGCCGGCCGCGCGCGCCGCGAACACGCCGTAAGGCGGCAGGCGCAGGCGGTCGCCGCTGCGCTCGCCCGAGGGCAGGCCGTGGCCGCGATCGACCTGCCAACTGCCGGCCTCCGACAGCGTCAGCTCCGCTTCGGCGCCGCCGAGGTTGAACGCCATCAGCACCGTGTCGGCGCCGCTGCCGCGGACGAAGGCGATCACCGGTTCGTCGCTGGCGAGGAAACGGATCGCGCCGTCGAGCAGCGCCGGACGGGTCTTGCGCCACGACAGGAACCGGCGGAAGCGGTTCAAGGGCGAGTCGGGGTCGTGCTGCTGGCGGGCGACGTCGAGGCCGCGATGCTCCTCGGCGATCGGCAGCCACGGCGTGCCGGTGGTGAAACCGGCCTGCGGCGTGCCGTCCCACGGCATCGGCGTGCGGCAGCCGTCGCGGCCCTTGAAGGTCGGCCAGAAGGCGATGCTGAAGGGGTCGCGCAGCGCCTCGAACGGCAGCTCGGCCTCCGGCAGGCCCAGTTCTTCGCCCTGGTAGACGCAGACCGAGCCGCGCAGCGAGCACATCAGCGCGCTGAGCATGGTGGCGAAGTGCGCCGGCTTGTCGCCCTGGCCCCAGCGCGAGACCACCCGCTGCACGTCGTGATTGGAAATCGCCCAGCACGGCCAGCCTTCGAGCATGCGCTCTTCCAGGGTCTGGGCGGTGCCGCGGATGTGCGCGACGCTGTAGTCCTCGGTCAACAGCTCGAAGCTGTAGCCCATGTGCAAGCGGCCGTCGCGGGTGTACTCGTCCATGGTCGCCAGCGAGTCTTCCGAGGAAATCTCGCCGAGCGACACCGCGCCCGGGTAACGGTCGAGCAGGGCGCGCAGCTCGGCCAGGAAATCGAGGTTCTCGGGCTGGTTGTTGTTGTAGTAGTGGTACTGGAACGCGTAGGGGTTGTCCGGGCTGAAGCCGCGCCCGACCCGCAGTTCCCGCGCTTTCGGCGGGTTGTCGCGCAGTTGCGCGTCGTGGAAGCAGAAGTTGATCGCGTCCAGGCGCAGGCCGTCGACCCCGCGGTCGAGCCAGAAGCGCACGTTGTCGAGCACCGCCGCGCGCACCGCCGGATTGTGGAAGTTCAGATCCGGCTGCGAGGCCAGGAAGTTGTGCAGGTAATACTGTTGGCGACGCGGCTCCCACTGCCAGGCGACCCCGCCGAACAGGGACATCCAGTTGTTCGGCGCGGTGCCGTCGGGGCGGGCGTCGGCCCACACGTACCAGTCGGCGTATTCGTTGTCGCGGCTCTCGCGGCTGCGCTTGAACCATTCGTGCTGGTCGGAGGTATGGCTGAGGACCTGGTCGATCATCACCCGCAGGCCCAGCGCATGCGCCCTGGCCAGCAGGCGGTCGAAGTCGTCGAGGTCGCCGAACAGGGGGTCGACCGCGCGGTAGTCGGCGATGTCGTAGCCGAAATCGATCATCGGCGACTTGAAGAACGGCGAGACCCAGATCGCGTCGACGCCGAGGTCGGCGACATAGCCGAGCTTGTCGATGATGCCGGGCAGGTCGCCGACGCCGTCGCCGTCGAGATCGCGGAAGCTGCGCGGGTAGATCTGGTAGATGACCGCGCCGCGCCACCAGGCGTGTTCGTGCGCTGCGGCGGGGGTCGGAAGATTGACGGCTGACAAGAGGCGCCCCTGATGGCGTATGCGGTCTTCGTGCTGCACTGCCGCGATGCGCGCCAGCTTACCGCCGGGTGCATTCGCGGCTCGCCGGCCTGCATACGTATTCATGGCCAAACGACCGATGAAGTGCGACATGAATGCGACTGCCGGTCATGAATACGTATGCATAAACCGCAGCGGGCGCGATCGCTTGCCTAACATGCGCCTCAGACCGAAGGCGCACGACGCCCAGGCAACCGCAGCGCGCCGCAGTGCGCGCGCGGACGGCACACAGCTACTGGAGGGGAGCATGTCGAGAACGAACCGGGCTTCAAAGAACCAACAACGCCACCTGCTGACCATGGCCCTGGCCTCGCTCGGCCTGTGCCACTCGTGGACGGTGTGGGCCGCCGATGCGCCCGCCGCGCAGGAGGCCCCGGCCGCGGCCAGCGCCGAAGCGGCCCCGGCGAGCGCCGCGCACGAACTCGATGCGGTCCAGGTCACCGGCAACCGTCGCGTGCAGTCGATCCAGAAATACGCCGGCACGATCCAGTCCTTCAGCGGCGAGGATCTGACCAAGCTCGGCATCAACACCGATTTCCGCAACCTGCAGGCGGTGGTGCCCGGCCTGCAGATCACCCGCCAGGAAGGCAAGTACGAAATCTTCCTGCGCGGCATCGGCGCGGCCGATTCCGACTTCTCCTCCGACCCGTCGGTGGCCACTTACTACAACGGCATCTACCTGCCGCGTCCGCGTTCGATCGGGCCGATGTTCTTCGACGTCGACCGCATCGAGGTCAACAAGGGCCCGCAGGGCACGGTGCGCGGCCGCAACGCGACCGGCGGCTCGATCAACGTGATCTCCAAGCGCCCCGAACTCGGCGTGACCAGCGGCGGCCTCAAGGTCGGCGCCGGCAACCACGACTTCACCACCGCCGAAGGCGTGTTGAACCTGCCGATTGGCGACACCTTCGCCCTGCGCGCGGCGCTGTTCGACGAAGAGCGTTCGTCCTACATCAAGAACGGCTACCCCAGCTCGCTGTTCGCGGCCGAAGGCCCGAGCGCGCTCGACAACCAGGCCGCGCGCCTGTCGATGCTGTGGGAGCCCAACGACAAGTTCTCCGCTTACGTGATGCTCGACAAGGTCAGCGAGCGCGGCACCGGCGACCCGGGCCTGTTCGCCGAGCGCGGCCTGGCCGCGGGCTACGATATCGACGACCTGTCCGACCCGTTCCGCCAGTACTTCCGCACCGCGGGCAAGACCAGCAACGACATCGAAGGCGTCGCCGGCACCTTCACCTATGCCTTCAACGACGCGGTGTCGGTGGAGTTCAACACCTCCTACCGCAAGTACGAGTTCGACAACCGCAACGCCTCGCGCGAATGGCAGCTCGGCCCGGTCTATCCGGGGTCCGAGCGCGAGGCCTATCACAATCCCGAACGCCTGGCCTGGTACGACACCTTCTATCAATCCGACAAGTCCAGCTCGACCATCAACGAGCTGCGCTTCTTCGGCGACACCGGCAAGCTGATCTGGTCGGCCGGCCTGTTCAACTACGAAGAGAAGTACGACTACACCTCCTGGGACGTCGGCAACGGTTACTTCGGCGACTGCGACTGGTGGCGCCCCGGCACCGTCTGCGGTTGGCAGGACGGCCTGGGCGGCGAGAACCGCGGCGACGACTCCAAGGTCGAATCGAACGCGGTCTACGCCGACTTCAGTTTCGCCGCCACCGATTCGCTGCGCCTGATCGGCGGCGTGCGCTACACCCGCGACAAGAAGACCGCGCGCGAATCCAACATCAAATACCAGTTCGTGATTCCCGAGGAGCTGTTCCAGCAGTTCACCGGCCAGCCGATCGACACCACGACCAATCCCTACACCACCGGCCTGGTGCTGGGTTCGCCGGGCTTCCAGCTGGCGCCTCCCGGCCGTCGCGGCGGCGGCGCCCCGAGCGTGTGCACCGGCTGGACGCCGGCCGAGCTGCGTTGCGGCCCGGGCGCCGATTCGCTCGACTACTTCCTCGGCGGCATCCAGAATTTCGGCGCGCAGGACAACTGGGCCCAGTTCCTCACCCGCAACCGCGACCAGATCGACGTGATCGCGCGTTCGGATTTCCCCGGCGGCAAGAGCGTGGACGTCTACGAGGACAGCTACGTCGACTGGCGCGTGGGCTTCGAGTACGACCTCAACCCGCAAGTGATGCTGTACGGCACGGTCTCGACCGGCACGCGTTCGGGCGGCATCAACCGTCCCTTGCTGCTCAACGACGGCAGCGCGCTGGCGCCGACCTTCGAGCCGGAAGAACTGACCTCGTACGAAGCCGGCATCAAGGGCGACTACCTGTGGGGCGAAACACCGCTGCGCCTGAACGCCTCGGTGTTCTACTACGACTACCAGAACAAGGTGCTGCAGAACCTGATCGACGTGCCGGCGCCGACGCCGACCAACCCGAACGCGACCAGCCGCCAGGTGTTCAACGACAACGCCGCCAACGCCAGCGTGCTGGGCCTGGAGCTCGAAGGCCGGGTCGGGCTGCCGCACGGCTTCGACCTGGGCTACAACTTCACCTACCTCGACGCGACCTTCGACGACTCCAAGGTGCTCGATACGCGCTCCGGCGGCCTGGGCCTGATCGTGCCGCTCGACGGCAACCGCCTGCCGAACACCTCCAAGTACAACGCCAACCTCAGCCTGTCGCAGACGATCGACATCGGCCGCGGCGCCCTGAACTCGTTCGACTGGACGATCAACCTGACCTACCGCTCCGACTACTACCTGACCGCGTTCAACAGCCGCGGCTTCGGGCTGGACGCCGCCGGCAACGTGATCGAGATCCCGTTGGCCGACATGCCGTTCAACAACGGCTCCAACCCGGCCGCCGGCGGCGGCCCGGCCAACGGCATGGCGATGCGCGACGACGTCGGCGGCTTCACCACCGTCAACGTCTCGGCCGGCCTGAACTTCGGCGAGGACAACCAGTTCCGTATCGACGGCTTCGTCTCGAACCTCACCGACGAGGTGTACTCGGGCAAGGGCTTCGTCAACAACGCGACCAACATCCGCTACCTCAACACCCCGCGGATGTACGGGATCCGGTTCTCCTCGCAGTTCTGAAGCACAAGCGAGAGCAAATCCAGGAGCTGGAGCCACTCCCTGGAGCCGGAGCAATCCTCCTAACCCCCTCTTTTCCAAAAAGGGGGGGCAGTACGCAGCCTCGGGTGAGCGATCCGATCCAAGCTGGCGCCAGCTCCGCTGGTCTTCCCCCTTTGACGAGGGGGCGAGGGGGATTTGCTTGTTCCGCCACCGCGTCGCCTTACCGCCCGGCGCTTCATGCCAGTATCGAGCCATGACCGAACGCATTGAGCGCAGCGCCACATCCCGCAAGCCGCAGCTGTCGTTCTGGCAGATCTGGAACATGTGCTTCGGCTTTCTCGGCATCCAGTTCGGCTTCGCTCTGCAGAACGCCAACGTCAGCCGGATCTTCCAGAGCCTCGGGGCGCCGATCGACGACATCCCGATGTTGTGGATCGCCGCGCCGCTGACCGGACTGATCGTACAACCCATCGTCGGCTACCTGTCGGACCGCACCTGGACCGGCCTCGGTCGCAGGCGCCCGTATTTCCTGGTCGGCGCGGTGCTCGCCACGCTGGCGCTGCTGGCGATGCCGAACTCGCCGACCCTGTGGATCGCCGCCGGCCTGCTGTGGGTGCTCGACGCCTCCATCAATATTTCGATGGAACCGTTCCGCGCCTTCGTCGGCGACCAACTGCCGACCTCGCAGCGCCCGAGCGGCTACGCGATGCAGAGCTTCTTCATCGGCGTGGGCTCGGTGGTCGCCAGCGTCTTGCCGTATGCGCTCGCCCACCTCGGCGTCGGCAACACCGCCGGCCCCGGCGAGGTGCCGGACACGGTGCGATACGCCTTCTACTTCGGCGGCGCGGTGCTGCTGTTGTCGGTCGGCTGGACCGTGCTGCGCACCCGCGAATACCCGCCCGAGGCCTTGCAATCCTTCGACGACGCCTTGCCCGAACCGCCGCGGCCCGATCGCGACCGCGCGCGCTGCGCCGGGTTCGGCGCGATCTGGCTCGTGGCCGGCGCCCTCGTCGCCACGACCATCGCGATGTTCGGGCTCGACCGCCAGTTGTACCTGCTGGCGGCGCTGATCGGCGGGTTCGGCCTGGCGCTGATGGTGCGCGGCATGATCGGCGCCGGCGGCGGCTTCGCCACGGTCATGGACGACCTGCATTCGATGCCTGCGACCATGGTGCGGTTGGCGGTGGTGCAGTTCTTCTCCTGGTTCGCCCTGTTCGCGATGTGGATCTACACCACGCCGGCGGTGACCCAACTGCATTTCCACAGCAGCGACACCACCTCGGCCGCCTATAACGAAGGCGCCAACTGGGTCGGCGTGCTGTTCGCGGCCTACAACGGCTTCGCCGCGCTCGCGGCGGTGGTGATCCCGTGGATGGTGCGGCGCTGGGGCTTGCGCTGGAGCCATCTGTGCAACGTCGCTCTCGGCGGCCTGGGCCTGATCTCGATCGCCCTGATCCGCGATCCGCAGTGGCTGCTGCTGTCGATGCTCGGGGTCGGTTTCGCCTGGGCTTCGATCCTCTCTCTGCCGTACGCCCTGCTGTCCGACAGCGTGCCGGCGACCAAGATGGGCGTGTACATGGGCATCTTCAATTTCTTCATCGTGATTCCGCAACTGGTCGCGGCCAGTCTGCTCGGCTTCCTGCTCAAGACCTTCTTCCACGGCGAGCCGGTCTGGGCTCTGGCGATCGGCGGCGCTAGCCTGTTCGTCTCGGGCCTGTGCGTGCTGTGGGTGCGCGAGCCCGGTGCGGAGGCTGCGGCATGAGGGCGCTGGCGTCGATCGCGCTGAGTCTCGCCCTGGCCGGCTGCGCGCACGGCGCGCGCGAAACGTCGCCGACGCGCGAGTACTACGGCACCTTGGAGCCGATGGCGAGCGATGCGGTGTACTTCGTCGTCACCGACCGTTTCGTCAATGGCGACCGCTCCAACGACCAACGCGGGCAGGGCGGGCCGGACCCGCGCACGCGCAGCTTCGACCGCCCGGTGCCGGGCGCGCCGCCGGACGAAAGCGACAACATCGGCTACCTCGGCGGCGACTTCAAAGGCCTGCTCGACAATGCCGGCTACATTCGCGACCTCGGCTTCGGCGCGGTCTGGCTGACGCCGATCGTCGACAACCCCGACCAGGCCTTCACCGGCGGCGACGCGGTGACCTGGGGCGGCGCCTTCCAGGATCGCGGCAAGACCGGCTATCACGGCTACTGGGGCGTCGATTTCTATCGACTCGACGAGCACCTGCCGAGCCCCGGGCTCGACTTCGCCGCCCTGACCCAGGGGCTGAAGCGGCACGGCCTCAAGACCGTGCTCGACATCGTCGCCAACCACGGCTCGCCCTCGTTCACCATGCCGGTGGACCAGCCCAAGTACGGCGAGATCTACCGCGACGGCGTGCTCGTCGCCGACCACCAGAACCTGCCGCCCGAGCAGCTCGACCCGGCGCGCAACCCGCTGCATCGTTTCTTCCATGCGCAGAAGGACCTGGTGCAGTTGTCGAACCTCGACGACACCAATCCCGCCGTGCTCGACTACTTCATCGGCGCCTACTCGCAGTGGATCGACCAGGGCGCCGACGCGCTACGCATCGACACCATCCGGCACATGCCGCATGCATTCTGGAAGGCTTTCGCGGAACGCATCCGCGCCAAGCGCCCGGGCTTGTTCATGTTCGGCGAAGCCTTCGACTACAAGGCGGAGAACATCGCGCCGTTCACCTGGGCCGAAAACGGCGGCGTCAGCGTGCTCGATTTCCCGCTCAAGGAAGGCCTGGCGCAGGTGTTCGGCACCGGCCGCCGCGGCTTCGAGGCCTTGTCGGATCGCCTGTACCTGCGCGACGGCCCGTACGCGAACCCCTACGAGCTGATGACCTTCTACGACAACCACGACATGCCGCGCCTGGGCGCGAGCGATGAAGGCTTCATCGACGCGAACAACTGGTTGTTCACCGCGCGCGGCATCCCGGTGATCTATTACGGCTCCGAGACCGGCTTCATGCGCGGCCGCGCCGAGCATGCCGGCAACCGCAATTACTTCGGCCAGGAGCGTGTCGACGCCGCCAGGGCGCACCCGATCCATGCCGCGCTCAAGCGCATCGCCAAGGTGCGCGAGGCCTCGCCGGCCCTGCAGCGCGGCCTGCAGTTGAATCTGTTGCTGCAGGGAGATCGCGCCGCGTTCTATCGTGTCTATCAGCATGCGGGCGAATCGCAGATCGCCTTGGTGTTGCTCAACAAGGGCGATTCGTCGACCACATTCTGGATTCGCGACCACCTGCAGGCCGGGCGTTGGCGCGCGGCGCTGGGCGGCGGCTCGATCGAAGTCGGCGAGGACGATTCGCTTGAGGCTAAGGTGCCGGCGCACGGGGTCGAGGTATATCTGCTCGATGCGCCGGTGCGGCGGGCCGATCTGGCGGCGGCCCTGGATGAGGCGATGGCGCATGCTCGGCGGCGTTGAGAGGCGCACGCTTGGGTCTTGTTTCCTGTAGGAGCGGCGTGAGCCGCGACCGCGGAGCGCGCAAAGGTAACAAGGCCCTCGCCATTCGTCGAAGCGGCTCGCTGTCGACAGGGTAGGAGCGGCGCAAGCCGCGATCGCGAGGTCTCAACTCGCGTCGTATCGGTAAGACCTCTGTAGGAGCGACGTAAGTCGCGACCGCGGGACGCAGAGAGATAACGAAGCCGTTGCCGTTCGTAGAAGCGGCGTGCTTTCGCCAGGGGTAGGAGCGGCGCAAGCCGCGACATCGCTGCGACGGTTTCGCAGCGTCTCTTTCAAGCAAGATCAAGATCAAACCCAAATCCTCCGCCACTAAAGCGGCGGGTTACTTTCTTTTGTCATAAGCAACAAAAGAAAGGTAACCAAAGAAAAGTGCTTCTTTTTTGAATCACAAGCCCGCACGAGCGATGCCGACGCGGGGCTCTACATACGGGACATCCCTGTCCCGATGAAAAACGGCCCGCATCCCTGCGGGCCGCCCTCCGGGTCTTCTATGGCCTTCGCTAGTGCGAAGCTGCGCACAGCAACAGCAACATCTTTACAGCAACGGCAACGGCCACGGCACCGCGTCATTCCCGCCCGAAGGATTCCTCCCTTTGGAAAAGGGGGCAGGGGGATTTGCTTTTGCTCCGCTCAATCCACAGCGAAACTCACTCCGCCCCGCACGACTTGCGCACCACCAGGGTCGTCGGCAGGCGGATGCTGTGCGCTTCTTCGTCGCGGACGAGTTTCATCAGCGTGTCGACAAGCAGTTCGCCGGCCTGCTTGGTGTCCTGGAAGATCGTGGTCAGCGGGGGATGGGCGAAGCGGGCCATGGGGATGTCGTCGAAGCCGATCACCGAGACGTCTTCGGGCACGCGCAGGCCGTGTTCGGTCAAGGCACGCATGGCGCCCAGTGCGATCAGGTCGCTGGCGGCGAATACGGCGTCGAACGGCAGGCCGCGGGCGAGGAGTTCGCGGGCGGCGTCGTGGCCGGCGTCTTCGGAGCTTTCGGCGTCGACCTGCAGGGCACGGTCCAGCGGCAGGCCGGCGTCGTTGAGGGCGCGCTCGCAGCCGAGAAAGCGATCGAGGAATTCGGGGTAGTGGCTGGAGGCGTCTCCGAGAAACGCGACCCGGCGCCGGCCCAGCGAGATCAGGTGCGCGCCGGCCTGGTGGCCGCCGCCGATGTTCTCGCAACCGATCGACAGCCCGGGCTGGTCGGGCAGCACCGCGCCCCAACGGACGAAGCGGGTGCCCTGTTCGACCAGCTTCTGCAACTTGCCCTGATAGGCCAGGTAGTCGCCGTAGCCGAGCAGGATCAGGCCGTCGGCCTTCATGCTGTCTTCGTAGTCGGCGGCCCAGTCGTCGGACAGTTGCTGGAACGAGATCAGCAGATCCTGGCCGTGGCGCGCGCAGGCGCGGGTGATCGAGCCGAGCATGGACAGGAAGAACGGGTTGATGTGCGACTCGTCCGGAGTCGGGTCCTCGAACAGCAGCATCGCCAGGGTGCCCGAACGCTGCCGGCGCAGGCTGGAAGCGTGGCGGTCGACCTTGTAGTTGAGTTCGCGCACCACCGCTTCGACCCGCTTGCGGGTTTCGGCGTTGACCAGGGGGCTGCCGCTGAGCACGCGCGAGACCGTGGCCTGCGAAACGCCGGCGAGGTGGGCGATGTCGACCGAGGTCGCCTTGGACTTCTTGCGCATGGTCCGAGTGTAAGGCCGGGACTCGGGTTTCGGGACTCGGTTGGAGCAGAAGCGGCGTCGCGGCGGCTAGGCTCTTCGAGTCCCGAGTCCCGAGTCCCGAGTCCCGGCTTTTAGTCCAGCCGCGGATCCATCCACCCGCGCAAGGCGTCGACGGCGGTGTTGATCGCCACGATCAGCGCGCCGATCACCAGCACCACGCCCAGGACCAGGGTGTAGTCGCGGTTGAGCGCGCCCTGGACGAAGTAGCGGCCCATGCCGGGGATGCCGAATACCTGTTCGACCACGGCCGAGCCGGTGACGACGTTGATCAGCGCCGGCGACAGCCAGGCCACCACCGGCAGCATCGCCGGTTTCAGCGCGTGCGCGAACAGCAGACGGGTTTCCGACAGGCCGCGTGCGCGCGCCGCGCGCAGGTAATCGGCCGACAGCACATCGAGCATCGAGGCACGGGTCAGGCGCGCGCAGTAGGCGATGTTGGGCAGGGCCAGGGCGATCACCGGCAGCACCACGTTGTCCCATTCGCCCCAGCCGCCGGCCGGCAGCCAATGCAGGGTCACCGCGAACGACAGCACCAGCAGCGGCGCGATCACGAACTTCGGTATCGCCAGGCCGAGCCCGGCCAGCAGCATCAGGGCGCGGTCGGTCCAGCCGCCGGCGCGCAGTGCCGCCCACACGCCCAGGGTGACGCCGAGCAGTAGCGCCAGCAGCAAGGCCAGCCCGCCGTTGAGCGCCGACACCGGCAAGGCGTTGGCGATCAATTGGTTGACGGTGTAGTCGGGGTACTGGAACGAGGGCCCGAGATCGCCGCGCACCGCGTCGCCGAGCCAGGCCAGGTATTGCATCGGCAGCGACTGGTCGAGCCGGTACTGCGCGTCGAGCGCGGCCTGCACTTCCGGCGGCGCGACCTTCTCGGTGTCGAACGGCCCGCCCGGGGCGGCGCGCAGCAGCACGAAGCACAGGGTCGCCAGCAACCACAGGGTAATCGCCGCCTCGAGCAGGCGCGCACCGAAACGGGCGAGGAGGGGATGGCGGCTGCCGCCCGCGGTAGCCATCAGACGGTCACGTCGAACAGGCGGCCGACCAGGCTAGCCGCGGCCATCGCCAACGCCCCCCAGAACGCCCCCCGCGCGGCGCCGCGCAGGACCGGCGCGCC
>NZ_JBPKJP010000096.1:0-15266 GCF_051217035.1 Lysobacter sp. 1R34A | reverse complement strand
GCAGGCGCGTGGGGTCGAGCGCGGCCGGCACCGTTTCCGCCTCGCCGAGCAGGGCCGCGCGCAAAAGCTGCGCGTCGCGCTGCCAGGCCTGGACCTCGGCCGCGCGTCCGGGATCGCGCGCGATCCAGTCCTCGACCGCGGCGCGACGTTCGCCGTCGAGGCGGCCATCGACGTAGGCATGGAGGTCGTGTTCGCTCGGCGTCGTGTTCATGAGGAAGACTTGGTTGCGGTGGAGGGCTTCAACAATCTCAGCGGCGCGGCCGGGGTTTCGCCGTCGCTGAGCCGGCGCAAGGCTTCGCGAGCGCGCGACAGGCGCGACATCACCGTGCCGATCGGCACCTGCAGGATGTCGGCGACCTCCTGGTAGCTGAGCCCCTCGACCGAGACCCACAACAGCAGGCTGCGTTGCTCGACCGACAGGCGTTGCATCGCTTCCAGGGCCGAACGCGCGAGGACTTCGCGCTCGGCCGAAGGCTGGCTGTCCTGGGAGATGCCGAGCCGCGACAACACGCCGGCATAGCGTTGTGCGCGGCGTTGGCCGTCGAGGAACTGGCGGTACACGATCGCGAACAGCCACGGCCGCAGCGCCTGCTCGTCGCGGCGCCGGCCCCAGCCGAGGATCGCCCGTTCCACCGCCGCCTGGACCAGGTCGTCGGCGGCGTGCGGATCGCGGGCGAGCCAGCGCGCGAACCGCCGCAGGGACGGCAGTTGTTCGCGCAGGGCGCTGTCGAGGTCGCTGGCGGGCATGAGCGGTCCGGGAACGCGGGTCGGGGAGTCGCTAGGCAGGACGCCGCTGGCCGCAGTTTATTCCGCGGTCTGGGGAATAAACCTCGCCGCGGTGCGTCGTACTCCAAGATTCCCGACCCGAGCCCCGCCATGTCTCCGTCCGACCCGCCCGCCGTAACGCCGCCCAACCCCAACCCCGACCCCGTCCATCGCCCTGCCCGGCCGCCCCAAGCGCTCGCGCGATGGGCCCTGATCGCCGCCGCCGTGGCCGGCGCCGCCGCCGCGTTCGCCTATGTCGGCGGCTGGATCACTCCGCAGCGCCTCACCTCGCGCGGCCTGGTCGACCGCCTGCAGCTCAACGGCGGCCTGCACCCGGGCTATCGCCGCAACCATGCCAAGGGCGTGTGCGTGATCGGCCACTTCGACAGCAACGGCGCCGCCGCGAAGTACTCGAAAGCGGCCGTGTTCGCGCCCGGCCGCACGCCCCTGGTCGGCCGCTTCGCGATTCCCGGCGGCAACCCGCACGCACCGGATTTCGGCGTGCCGATCCGCAGCCTGGCCTTGAGCCTGACCCAGGCCGACGGCCAGCAATGGCGCACCGGCATGAACAGCATGCCGGTGTTTCCGGTGGCCACGCCGCAGGCGTTCTACCGACAACTGCAGGCCGGCCGCCCCGATCCGGCGACCGGCAAGCCCGATCCGGCCAGGCAGGCCGCGTTCTTCGCCGCGCATCCGGAAACCGCGGCGTTCCGCGCCTGGGCCAAGAACCACAAACCCTCGCCGAGCTACGCCACCGAAACCTATTACGGCCTCAACGCGTTCTACTTCGTCGACGCCGCCGGCGCGCGTCATGCGGTGCGCTGGCGCGTCGCCGCCGACAACGGCCCCGACGGCGCCATACCGGCGACGCCGCCCGAGGACTATCTCGAGGGCGAACTGCAGCGGCGGCTCGCGCACGGGCCGCTGCAGTGGCGTTTGCTGGTGACCCTCGCCGCACCCGGCGACCCGACCGCCGACGCGACCCGGGTCTGGCCGCCGGACCGGCGCGAGATCGACGCCGGCCGCGTGGTGCTCGAACGCAGCGAACCGCAAGCACAAGGCGCCTGCCGAGACCTCAATTTCGATCCGCTGATCCTGCCCGCAGGCATCGCCGCGTCCGACGACCCGCTGCTGCCGGCGCGCTCGTCGGCGTACGCCGAATCCTATCGCCGCCGCACCGCCGAACACGCCGGCGGCGCAGTCACCGAGACACAGGAGTCCCACCGATGAAGCGCGATCCCGAACTGTTCTGGTGGCCGGCGCGCGTGCTGCACTGGCTGATGGCGGCGATGGTGCTGAGCACGCTGTTCGTCGGCGTCGGTATGGTCGCCAGCGTCTCGGCGCGGCACAGCTGGCTGCTCGCGCTGCACAAGCCGCTCGGCGCGGCGATCCTGGTTCTGGCGATGTTGCGCTTGATCCTGCGTCTGTGGCGCAGGCCTCCGCCGTTGCCGGCCGACCTGCCCGCGCTGCAGCGTATCGCCGCGCAGGTTTCGCACTGGCTGCTGTACGCGCTGATGCTGGCCTTGCCGCTGGTCGGCTGGGCGATGCTCTCGGCCGGCGGCTACCCGGTCATGCTCAGCGAACACCTGCGCCTGCCCGCGATCGCACCGTTCGACGCCGACTGGTTCGCGGCTCTGCGCGGGCTGCATCGGCTGCTGGCGTACTCGCTGTTCGGCCTGATCCTGCTGCACGGCGCCGCCGCGCTGTACCACGGCCTGATCCGCCGCGACGGGGTGCTGCGCAGCATGCTGTGGCGGCGGCGCGCGGCAGCGGACACGCCGCCACCGGACTGACCGGCGTCAGCCGCGCAGGCCGTGCCCGCCGACCGGTTCGGTCACGTGGTACTCGTCGAAACTGGCGATGATCGGTTTCGCTTTCGCGATCGCGGCCTGGACCGACGGCAAGGCCAGCGAGGCGCGATGGCTGTCCTGGCGGTCCCAGACTTCGCTGATCCAGATCGCGTCGGCGTCCTTGGGGTCGCGCGCGACCACGTAGCTCAGACAGCCGGGCATGGCGTCGATGCCGTCGAGCAGGATCGCGATCAGGGCATCGCGCTGGCCGGCGGCGGCGGTCATCTTTCCGATCAATCCGTACATGGTCCGGGTCTCCTGAGGTCGAAATACCGGCTTACTTCGGCGCGTAGATCTTCGACAGGCGGTCGGGCGTGCCTTCGATGCGTTCGAGCTTGGGGTACTTGAGGCCCTCGCGGTAGTCGATGCGCACGGTCTTGATCGCGTCGCCGTTCTTGATCAGCAGTTCGATCGGGTGCCGACCGTCCTTGGCCGCGGTGACCGCGTCCTTGAGCCGCTCGCCGTTGCTCGCATAGCCGTTGACCGCGAGCACGATGTTGCCCGGGGCGATGCCGGCGTCGAAGGCCGGCCCGTCCCAGCGCACGCTGGCCACCGAGGAGTCGCCGTTCGACACGCTCATGCCGAGCGAATAAGTGAGATCGACCGCCTTGCGTTCGCCTTCGGCGAGCTTCTGGAACTCGCCCGGCGTATCGGTGAACACCAGCTTCCAACCGCTCGCGGCCAGGCCGTCGGTCGGCGGTGCGTGGCTGTCGATGCGCTCGCGCAGGAAGCCGGCCCAGTCGAACGCGGCGACGCCGTCGAGCGCGGCGACCACGTCCTCGAATTCGTAGGGCTTGACCCGATAGTCGCCGTTCTCGCCGGCGAAGAAGGCGCGGGCGAAATCGTCGAGCGAGCGCTTGTCGCCGCTGAGCGCGCGCAGCTTGGCGTCGACCGCCAGCCACACCAGCTGGCCGCCGTTGTAGTAGTCCTCGCTGAGCTGGTAGCTCGTATACGACTTCGGCCTGCGTTGGGCGATGACCGGGTCGTAGGCGGTGTCCTGCAAGCTGCGCCAGGCCAGCCCCGGGCGATCGTTACTGTAGCGCGCGACCACCTGCGCCAAGGCCTCGCGCGCCAGTTCCGGTTTCCACAGGCCCGAGCGCGCGGTCAGGACATAGCCCCAGTATTGGGTCTGGCCCTCATAGACCCAGAGCAGGCCGTCGCTGAGCGGCTGGTTGAAGTTCGGCGCGGCGATCCCGGCCGGCCGCCGGTACTTGCCGTTCCAGGAATGGGTGAACTCGTGCGCGAGCAGATCGCGGCCGATCGCGCTGCCGCCGTCCCAGCCGGTGAAATAGTCGACGTCGACGCCGTTCTCGCTGGAACGGTGATGCTCCAGGCCGATGCCGCTCATCTGGCCCGACAGCGAGAGCAGGAACTCGTAGCGGTCGAACGGCCGCGAGCCGAACAGCTTGTAGGCCTGGCCGACCAATCGGCGATGCAGCTCGATCTGCTCGGGCTTGGCTTCCAGGTACTTGGCCGCGTCGGCGACCAGGTTGAGCCGCACCGGGGTCTTCGCGCCCGGGTCGAGATCGATCTGCTTGAAATGGCGGCCGGCGAACACCGGCGAGTCGAGCAAGGTGTCGAACGGCACCGCGCGATAGCGCAGCCGGTCGCCCTCGCGCGCCTCGAGTTCGAGCGCGGTGCCGGCTTGCCACCCGGACGGCAACTTCAGGGTCGGCGCGATCTGGATGCCGCGCGCGTAATACCCGGCCGGGTACAGCGCGACCTGGTTCCACTGCACGTTGAGCATGTCGGCGGTCATCACCACCCGGCCCGGCGTGCCGCCGGTGGGCGTGAGCATGTCGAAGCTCAACTCCAGCTCGGCGACGCCTTCGGGCACGACCAGCTTGAAGGCATAGACGTCGAGCGGGTCGCGCTGCCAGGCGATGGCCTGGCCGTTGCCGCGGATGCGCAGGCCGGCGAGCTTGTCGATCGGGCCGGTCGGCGAATGATTGCCCTGGATCCACTGCGGAAACAGCAGGGTCAGCGCGCCGGCCTGGACCGGCAGGCGCTGGCGCACATGCATGACGCGCCGCGCCAGGTCGGTCGCATCGACCTCGAGCTGCACCAGGCCGGGATACGGCACGTCGCGCGGCGCGGCGGTCTGGGCGCCCGCGTTCGAGAACGGCAGCGCCGCGGCGATCAGCAAAGGCAGGACGGCGTGGATCGGACGGACCATGGAAAACTCCGGCGGCGCGAACACGGGACGGGATCCCGCATCCTACCCATCGCGCCCGTCCTGCCCCCTGCCATTCGGCATGGCCGCCGGCGGCGGGGCGCGGTCGACCGATTGCGCACAAGGCATGAGCAATCGTGGGATAGGCGGGTGAGTGCCCGCTTCCCTCCTGCCGTCGTTCCCGCGCAGCCGTGCTCCGCTTTGCTTCGCCGCAGCCGAACACCGAAGGCTTGATCCAGGCAGGACGCTCGAGGCTTCGAACCGTCGGCTTGCGGCCGGACGCTACGCCCGCCTCAGCCGCGACCCAGGCCCGCCATGATGCTCATCGCCACCGCCTCGGCGGTCTTGATGCCGTCCACCGCCGCCGACAGGATGCCGCCGGCATAGCCGGCGCCTTCGCCCGCCGGGAACAGGCCGCGGGTGTTGAGGCTGTGGCCGTCGGGGCCGCGGGTGATGCGCACCGGCGAGGAGGTGCGCGTCTCCACGCCGGTCAGCATCGCGTCGGGCATGGCGAAGCCCTTGAGCTGCCTGTCGAAGGCCGGCAAGGCTTCGCGTATCGCCGCGATCGCGTAGTCGGGCAGCGAGGCGCTGAGGTCGCTCAGGCGCACGCCGGGCGTGTACGAGGGCTGCACCGCGCCGAGCGCGGTCGAAGGCCGCCCGGCGAGGAAATCGCCGACGGTCTGGCCCGGCGCCTCGTATTCGCCGCCGCCCAGTGCGAAGGCCTGCGCCTCCCAATGCCGCTGCAGGCCGATGCCGGCCAGGGGGCTGCCACTGTCGTCGTAGGCCCGGTAGTCCTCGGGGGTGATGCCGACCACGATCGCCGCGTTAGCGTTGCGTTCGTTGCGCGAATACTGGCTCATGCCGTTGGTGACCACGCGCCCGGGTTCGCTCGCCGCCGCGACCACGGTGCCGCCGGGGCACATGCAGAAGCTGTAGACCGAACGGCCGTTGCGGCAGTGATGCACCAGCTTGTAGTCGGCGGCGCCGAGAATCTCGTGACCGGCCTGCGGCCCGAAGCGGGCACGGTCGATCAGCGATTGCGGATGCTCGATGCGGAAGCCGATCGAGAACGGCTTGGCCTCCATGAACACGCCGCGCGAATGCAGCATCGCGAACGTGTCGCGGGCGCTGTGGCCGACCGCGAACACGACGTGGTCGGCGCGCAGTTCGCCGCCGTCGGCGAGGGTCACGCCGCGCAGTTGTCCGTCTTCGATCAACACGTCCTCGACCCGCTGCGAGAAACGGATCTCGCCGCCGAGCGACTCGATCGTCTCGCGCATGTTCTCGACCATCGAGACCAGGCGGAAGGTGCCGATGTGCGGTTTGCTGACGTAGAGGATTTCCTCCGGCGCGCCGGCCTTGACGAACTCGGTCAGCACCTTGCGGCCGTGATGCAGCTTGTCGCTGATCTGGCTGTAGAGTTTGCCGTCGGAAAACGTGCCGGCGCCGCCTTCACCGAACTGCACGTTCGACTCCGGATTGAGCACGCGCTTGCGCCACAGGCCGAAGGTGTCGACGGTGCGTTCGCGCACCGCCTTGCCGCGCTCGAGGATGATCGGCCGGAAGCCCATCTGCGCCAGCACCAGGCCGGCGAACAGGCCGCAGGGGCCCATGCCGATCACGATCGGCCGCAATGGCAGCGCCTCGGGCGCGCGGGCGACGAACTTGTAGTCGGTATCGGGGGTCGGCAGCACCTTGCCGATGTCGGCCGCGCCCGGCTTGCCCTTGGCGTCGGCCGGCGCCGCGGCCTCGGCGGCTTGGAGACGCTGCAGGATCTCGGTCTCGCGAGGCGTGTCCACGTCGATCGAATAGATCAACACGATGCCGCCGCGCTTGCGCGCGTCGTAGCTGCGCTTGGCGATGGTGTAGCCGGTCAGTTCGTCCGCGGCGATGCCGAGGCGGGCGAGGATGGCGTCGGTGAGCGCGCTGGCCGGGTGGTCCAGCGGCAATCGGAGGTCGGTGAGTCGAAGCATGACGATATTCTAAGAGGCTTCGGCGGTGGGCGGTTTTTCGCGCGCCGCCGGTGCGGGAACAACGCCCTGGAACCCTCGCCCCACCCGGTCCGCACGCCGGAAACAGCGGCGGACGCGCGGGACGGATGAGGACGCCGGGCATCGCGTCCGCCGCCTCAACGCCGCCATAACCAACGCGTTATCGGGATTGGCTAGCATGTCCGGTCCTGTTGCCACGACGTCGCCTTCCCCCAATGATCCGACGCCAGTTCCTCAAATCCGCGGCCGGCACCCTGGCCACCCTCGGTTTGCCGTTGCCGGCGCTCGCCTGGGCCGCGCCCGGCACGACCCGGCTCGGCCCGGCCCGGCCCTTCGATTTCGCCGCGCTCAAGGGCCAGGCCCGCGCACTGGCCGAACGCGCCTACGCACCGCGCAGCACCACCCTGCCGCCCGCGGTCGAGGCGATGAACTGGGACCAGTACCAGTCGATCCGCTTCCGCCGCGATCACGCCCTGTGGGCGCAGGACGACACCCGATTCCTGGGCCAGTTCTTCCACCTCGGCCTGTTCTTCAAGTCGGCCGTGCGCATGTACGAGGTCGACGGCGGCCAGGCGCGCGAGATCGTCTACGACCCGAGCATGTTCGACCGCGCCCACAGCGGCCTGGACGGCAAGCCGCTGCCGGCCGACCTGGGCTTCGCCGGCTTCCGGCTCAACACCCGCAAGGACCCCGAGCGCGATTTCGCCGCCTTCCTCGGCGCGAGCTATTTCCGTGCGGTCGGCGGCGAAGGCCAGTACGGCCAGTCGGCGCGCGGCCTGGCGATCGACACCGGCACCGGCCGCCCCGAGGAGTTTCCCGATTTCACCGCGTACTGGCTGGAACGCCCGAGTCCGCAATCGGACACCTTGGTGGTCTACGCCCTGCTCGATTCGCCGAGCATCGCCGGCGCCTACCGCTTCGCGATCACACCGGGCGAGGTGCTGCTGATGGACATCGATTGCGCGCTGTACCCGCGCAAGACCATCGAGCGCCTGGGGCTGGGCCCGTGCACCAGCATGTACCAGGTCGGCGAGAACGACCGCCGCATGGACTGGGACTGGCGCCCGGAAATCCACGACACCGACGGCCTGGCGATGTGGACCGGCCGCGGCGAATGGATCTGGCGCCCGCTGTGCAATCCCGAGTACCTGCGCTTCAACATGTTCGCCGACGAGAACCCGCGCGGCTTCGGCCTGCTCCAGCGCGACCGCAACTTCGACCACTACCAGGACGACGGCGTGTTCTACGACAAGCGCCCCTGCCTGTGGGTCGAGCCCAAGCAAGGCTGGGGCGCGGGCTCGGTGCAACTGGTCGAGATCCCGACGCTGGACGAAACCTTCGACAACATCGTCGCGTTCTGGAACCCGCGCGCCAAGCCGCAGCCCGGGCAAGAGTTGTTGTTCGGCTACCGGCTGTACTGGGGCGCGATGCCGCCGGCGACGCCGAAGCTCGCCCATTGCGTGGCCACGCGCACCGGCCTGGGCGGTCGCATCGGCTTCAAGCGCGATTATTTTTCCTGGCGCTTCGCGGTCGACTTCGCCGGCGGCCCGCTGGCCGAACTGGCCAAGCGCAATGCGACGGTGGAACCGGTGCTGCAGATCGGCCGGGGCCGCCTGGAAACCGTGTCGTGTCGACCGCTACACGAGATCGGCGGCTACCGGGTGATGTTCGACGCGGTGCCGCAGGGCGACTCGACCGAGCAGATCGACCTGCGCCTGTTCCTTAAGGATGCGAGCGGCGCGCTGAGCGAGACCTGGTTGTATCAGTGGTCGCCGCCGGAGAAGAGCGAGCGCAAGCTGTATTGAGCGGCGACGGAGAGCAGGAGCAAGAGCGCAGCACGGCAACGGCAAATCCCCCCTGCCCCCCTTTTCCAAAGGGGGGAACAGCAAGAGCCTGCTTTCCGATATCGGGAACCTCCGCGATCGCGAGTCCCGAGTCCCGAGTCCCGAGTTCCGTAGAGCCTCAAGCCACCCTGGCCCGCCGCGCGCGGGTCAAATGCACCAACAGCAGCGAGATCGCCGCCGGGGTCATGCCGGGGATGCGCTGCGCCTGGCCCACGGTCTGCGGGCGCACGCGCTCGAGCTTCTGCTGCGCTTCCGCCGACAGGCCGCGCACCGTGGCGTAGTCGAACTCGCCGGGGATCGGCGTGCTCTCGTTGCGCTGCTGGCGCTCGATCTCGCCGCGCTGGCGGTCCAGGTAACCGGCGTACTTGACTCCGATCTCGACCTGCTCGGCGACCTCGGGCTCGGCCACCGCCGGGCCCAGCGAGGGCACGCTCATCAGCTGGGCGTAGTTGATCTCGGGCCGCTTGAGCAGATCGCGCGCGCTGCTTTCGCGGCTGACCTCGATGCCGAGGGTCTGGGCGATCTCGCGGCCGAGCGGGTTGTTCGGCGCCGCCCATACCGAGGCCAGGCGCGCGCTCTCGCGCTCGATCGCCTCGCGCTTGCGCGCGAACGCGGCCCAGCGCGATTCGTCGACCAGGCCGAGCCCGCGGCCGGTCTCGGTCAGACGCAGGTCGGCATTGTCCTCGCGCAACTGCAGCCGGTACTCGGCGCGCGAGGTGAACATGCGATAGGGCTCGCTGGTGCCGTGAGTGATCAGGTCGTCGACCAGCACGCCGATGTAGGCCTCGTCGCGGCGCGGGCTCCAGCCCTCGGCGCCGGCGACGAAACGCGCGGCGTTGACGCCGGCCAGCAGGCCTTGTGCGGCGGCCTCCTCGTAACCGGTGGTGCCGTTGATCTGGCCGGCGAAGAACAGGCCGGCGACGGCCTTGGTCTCCAGGGTCGACTGCAGCCCGCGCGGATCGAAGAAGTCGTACTCGATCGCATAGCCGGCGCGGGTGATGTGGGCGCGCTCGAAGCCGCGGATGCTGCGCACCAGGTCGAGCTGCACGTCGAACGGCAGCGAGGTCGAGATACCGTTCGGGTAGATCTCGGCCACGTCCAGGCCTTCGGGCTCGACGAAGATCTGGTGGCTGGCCTTCTCGGCGAAACGCACCACCTTGTCCTCGATCGAGGGGCAGTAGCGCGGGCCGATGCCTTCGATCTGGCCGGTGTACAGCGGCGAGCGGTCGAGCGCGCCGCGGATGATCTCGTGGGTGCGCTCGGAGGTGTGGGTGATCCAGCACGACACCTGACGCGGATGGTCGGCCGGCGTGCCCAGGAAGGACATCACCGGACGCGGATCGTCGCCCGGCTGCTCCTCCATGACCGAGTAGTCGAGGCTGCGGCCGTCGATGCGCGGCGGCGTGCCGGTCTTGAGCCGGTCGACCACGAACGGGCCTTCGCGCAGGCGCGCGGCAAGAGCGATCGCGGGCGGGTCGCCGGCGCGGCCGGCGGCGTAGGTGGTCTGGCCGACGTGGACCTTGCCGGCGAGAAAGGTGCCGGCGGTCAGCACCACCGCCGGCGCGGCGAAGCGCAAGCCGGTCTGGGTGAGCACGCCGGTGACCCGGCCGGCGTCGAACTGGATGTCGTCGACCGCGGCCTGGAACAGGGTCAGGTTCGGCTGCGCCTCGACCGCGCGGCGGATGAAGCTGCGATACAGCGAGCGGTCGGCCTGGCAGCGCGTGGCCCGCACCGCCGGGCCCTTGCTGGCATTGAGCCGGCGCCACTGGATGCCGGCCGCGTCGGCGGCGCGCGCCATGATCCCGCCGAGCGCGTCGATCTCCTTGACCAGGTGGCCCTTGCCGATGCCGCCGATGGCCGGGTTGCAGCTCATCGCGCCGACCGTCTCGACCGAGTGGGTCAGCAGCAGGGTGCGCGCGCCGGCGCGCGCCGAGGCCAGCGCGGCCTCGGTGCCGGCGTGGCCGCCGCCGACCACGATCACGTCGTAATGGAAAAAGGATTCGTTCATCGGTTCAAGGCACCACGGTCGCCCCGTCGTCGGAAGCGACGCTCAGGATGCGGATTTTAGGCCAGACCGGGGGCGGACCGCCTTCACCCACGCTTGGCACACTTCATGCTTGGGTACTTAGTGCACCTTGCGGGGCAGGCGCTCGACGCCGGCTGGAATTGGAACAGGGGCTGGCCAAGCGCTCGCGGGGGAAGCTGGGGGGCCGAATGTCGGGGGACATTCGGCCCCTTTTTATTGCCTGTCGTTTGGGTCCGCGATTGGGACCATCCCGGCCCCGGCAAGACCGGCGGCTGGATCGCATCGCCGCGGCATTCGCCGTCAGGGCGAGCTAAGCCGTTGATCAAAAACGCAAAGGCGCGCGTGGATACGCGCGCCTTTGGGTGTTTCCCCGGAGTCCGGGGGAATGGGCGCCGACGCCTGACAAGGACGGAACAGGGGGGATCCGTGATTCCTCGTCAGGCGCCGACATAGAAGCCTTGCTTACCGAAAACGTCCAAATACGACGTAAGCGGTCAGTAGCGGTAGATTGCTGTCACTTCCGCCTGAACGCAAGTGCTCGCCATTCCAAATCCAGCGTCTTGCCCGCTGGCCTTCAGATCCGGCCAGATTCCGTTCAGCGTTCGACGTCCTTCCAGGCGCGGCCGCCGTCGCGACGGGTCGAAGGCGTGGACGGCATGCGCGGCTGCATCGGCTGCTGCTGCATGGCCCGCGGCTGCGGCATGCTGCGCGGCTGCGAGATCGCACCGGGGTGGGTCGGCGCCCAGGCGCCGCCGCCGACCGGACGCGTGTCGCGCCACGGAATGCCGCGCGAAGGCTGGCTGGTCTGCGGCGGACGGTGGTTCGGCGGACGGTGCGGCCGGTTCGGGTAGTAGTAGCGCGGGTACGGATACGGGTAATAGCCCGGGTAGCCGTAACCGCCGCCGTAATAACCGGGGTAGCCGTAGTTGCGATACCGATAGGCGTCGCCGTACGGGTAGTAGCCGTACCCGTAGTTTTGGCCGTAGTAGCCGTAGTCGACGCTGGGACGGCCGTAGTAATACGAACCGGCGCCCCCGCCGCCGCGATAGGCGTAGTCGGACACGCAACCGGCCAACAGGCCGGCGGCGATGAGCGGAGCGATGAGCTTGCGGATCATGGCAGACCCCCTGGTGAGGGTTTCAGCTTCGACCCGAGGCGTTGAACTCGGGCTTAATTCGACCCGCGCGCTGCTGTACGGTTCAGCCCTTGCTGTCGGCCGAGGCATCGCCTTGCGGCGCCGAGACCATGCTCGGGTCGATGCGCGGCGGCAGGCAACCCACCAACAGGACGAGGAGCAGGCATACCGTGAGTTTGCGGAGCATGTGGATTCCCTGTGGTGAGCGTGGACGAAAACCGCCCGAGCGAAGCCGGTTGCGGATGCGGCGACCGGTTGGAGCCAGGTTCGGCCCTATCCTGGCGTTTCCATCGGGGAATATCCAGGTCCGAATCCGGGTGATGCCGACGCGCGAACGACGGGCCGGGAGGACGGCCTGGACGGCGCCCACGCCCTGCGTCCGAGCGGTGGCGACACGCCTAAGCTAGTCTTCGCGCGGGCGGCGTTTACTGCACGGGTTCACAGAAAACCATGCTGCATCGCATTCGGTGCGGCGCCGCACATCGCGGCATGTCGCGCCGCCTGCGGGTTAAGGTAGATTGACCGCGATGGAATACGGCCAGGGATCGGTCTACGCCGCGCATGCGGCCTGCCCGACCCGACCGCCCCGACCGCCGCGTCGCGGAACTTCGCCGGCGGGCGCCGGGTCGTTCCCGGTCACCCGGGCCTGCGTTCGCGCGCGCGCCCACGCCTCGTCTTTCCCCTTCTGGCCTAAGCAGTCCCGATGATCGAACTGGATGCGGTCCATCGTCGCTACGAGATGAATGGACAAGCGGTCGATGCCCTGGCCGGCGTGGACCTGAGCATCGCGGCGGGCGAATTCGTCGCCATCACCGGCGCCTCGGGCTCGGGCAAGTCCAGCCTGCTCAACATCCTCGGCTGCCTCGACCGGCCGACCCGCGGGCGTTATCTGATCGAAGGCCGCGACGTCGCTGCGCTCGACGACGAGGCCGCCAGCGACATCCGCAACCGCCGCATCGGCTTCGTGTTCCAGAGCTTCCATCTGCTGCCGCGCCTGAGCGTGATGGAGAACGTCCTGCTGCCGCTGCGCTTCCATCGCCAGCCGCCGCCCGACAGCACCGAACGCGCGCGCGAGCTGCTCGCGCGCGTCGGCCTGGGCGAGCGCAGCGAGCACCGGCCGAGCGAGCTCTCCGGCGGCCAGCAGCAACGCGCGGCGATCGCGCGCGCGCTGTTGCTGCGCCCGGCCCTGCTGCTGGCCGACGAACCCACCGGCAACCTGGATTCGAAAAGCGCCGCCGACGTGCTCGACCTGATCGAGGAAGTGCACGACGGCGGCCAGACCGTGGTGCTGGTGACCCACGACCGCGATCTCGCCGCGCGCGCGCCGCGCGAGGTGCGCCTGCACGACGGCAAGGTCGACCATGATTCGGCCGCCTGAGTTGCGTCCCGCTCTTCGCCAGGTTCTTCGCCGGGCTCGCCCGTCCCTGTCGCAGCTGGCGCCGGCGCTGATGGCGCTGTCGCTGGCTGCACCGCCGGCGTCCGCGGTGGTGTTGACCGGCGAGGTGCGCTCGGTCGGCGCCCAGCCCATCTATACCCCGCAGTCGAATACCGCGCCGGTAGCGATCCGCTACTTCGTCGCCGAAGGCCAGGCGGTCAAGGCCGGCGAGGTCGTGCTGCGCATCGACCCGGGCCAGGCCGGCACCCAGATTCCCGACCTCGACGCCAAGATCGAACAGGCCCGCGCCAAAGCCGCCAAGGAATTGGCCGAACTCGAGGTCAAGGCGGTCGATGCCGAAGTCGCGCTCGCCGATGCCGAGGCCGCGCTGGCCACGGCCAGGATCGAGGCGGCGATTCCGCGCGGCCTGATCTCGCAGCTCGACTACGACCGCCACCAGGGCGAACTCGACAAGACCACCCGCGAGCTCATCCTCAAGCGCGAGCAGTTCGCCGCCGCGCGCGCCGCGGTCGCGCGCCGCCAGCAGGACGCCAAGCTCGAAGTCGACAAACTGATCGTGCAGCGCGAGTACTACGCCGCGCTGCTTCGTCAGTCAGAAGTCCGCGCCGAACGCGACGGCATCGTCCTGCACGGTTTCAACAACAACTGGATCGGCGGCCGCATCGACGAAGGCAGCTCGACCATGCCCGGTAGCAAGGCCGGCGAAGTGGTCGGCCGCGGCGGCGGCATGGAGATCCGCGCCTGGGCGCTGGAACCGGACCGGCGCGGCCTCACCGTCGGCCAGGCCGTGCAGCTCGCGTTCGACGCACTGCCGCGGCAACGCGTGCAAGGCCGCATCAAGGCCATCGCCGGTGCTCCCGACCGCAAACCCGAATGGGGCGAAGGGCGCTACTTCAGCCTCGACATCGAATTGCCGCGCGGGCACGCGCTCAAGCTGCTGCCGGGGATGAGCGTGCGCGTATCGACCGCGGTGCCGAAGGCCTCGACCGGAGCGTCGCGATGAAGCGGGCACGGCCGACCTCGATCTCGCTCGCTTCGATATCGCCCGGTGCGATATCGTTCGGTCCCATATCGCTCATTGCGATATCGCTCGCCCGGACACCGCTCGTTGCGATATCGCTCGCCCTGCTGCCGCTCGCCGCGGCGCAACCGGTCGGCGCGGCGACCCTGCGCATCGAGGGCGAGGTCTACGCGCGGCGCAGCTCGGCGCTGACGCCGCCGAACGTCGAGCGCATGTGGCAGTTCAACATCACCCGACTCGCGGCCGACGGCGCGCCGGTCAAGCGGGGCCAGCCGGTGATCTCGTTCGACAGCAACGACGTGGTCAAGCAACTCGGCGAGAAGCGCAGCCAGCTCAAGGAAAAGCAGAGCGAGCTCGACAAGCTCGAGCTGGAGCTGGCCGAACGCGAGCGCAGCGAGCGCCTGGCCACCGCCGAAGCGCGTGCCGAACTCGACAAGGCGCAGCGCAAGACCCAGCAGCCGGCCGAGCTGATCGCCGGCATCGAATACCGCAAGCTGTTGGTCGCGCGCGCGCAGATGGAACGCAAGATGGTCCTGGCCCAGCGCCGCGAAAACCTGTCGGCCGAACAACGCCGCCAGGAGCGGCGCCTGCTCGCCGCCGAGCGCGCGCAGTTGCAGGCCGACGTCGACCGCCTGCAGCGCTCGTTGGCGGCGCTCGAGGTGAGCGCGCCGCGCGACGGCCTGATGATGCACCGGAGCAATTGGGAAGGCGAAAAATACGATGTCGGCTCGCAGGTCTGGGTCGGCCAGACCGTCGCCGAGATTCCGGACATGAGCACCCTGGCGGTGCGCGCCGAATTGCCCGAGCGCGACCTGCGCCGGGTCGCGCTCGGCGCGCCGGTGCGGATCGTGGTCGAGGGCGGCGCCGGCAGCGTGCTGCGCGGGCGCATCGCCTCGATCGGCAACGCCATCCGCAGCAAGTCGCAGGTGCAACCGGTGCCGGTGCTGGATCTGGACGTGCGCCTCGACGACCCGCGCGCGCCGCTGCGTCCGGGCCAGGCGGTGCGGGTCGAGATCGCCTCGGCCCAGCCGGCCGCGCCCGCAGCCGCGCGGAGCCCGGCCCGAT
>NZ_JBPKJP010000095.1:0-15362 GCF_051217035.1 Lysobacter sp. 1R34A | reverse complement strand
CAAGCCGCCGGCCAAGGCGCCGGCGCGCAGCCGCCGCGCCGAGGCCGCGCGGACGCCGCCAGCGAAGGCACGTGCATGAAAGCGCGGACTGCGTCGCGGTGTTTTGCCGAAGCGGTCGCGCTTCATGAAATTTCGTTGCCGGCTTATGCGCTAGGGTTTGCCGGCGGCGCGTCGAACCTGTTTATGGTGTGCCGCTCGCTCCGCGCCGGGCCGCTCCGGCCGGAGTCTTCCGACGAATCTTCTGGATAGTCCGCCATGACCGCCTTGCTCTCCGCGTGGTTCCGCATTCCGTTCTGGCAGCGCGTGGTCGGCGGCTTCGTGCTCGGCGCGCTCGCCGGCTGGGCGTTCGGCCCGGCCGCCGAAACCTGGTTCGGCCCGCTCGGCGACCTCTACGTCACCCTGATCAAGATGATCGCGGTGCCGCTGGTGTTTTTCGCGGTGATCAACGCGGTGGCTTCGCTGCACGGGCAGAAATCGATCGCCGCGCTGGGCGGACGCACCTTCCTGTGGTTCGCGGTCACCGCGGTCCTCGCCGTCGGCATCGGCCTGGCGGTCGGCACCGTGCTGCAGCCCGGCAGCGGCGTGATGGGGCTGGCGATCGACAGCGGCTACAAGCCGCGCGACGTGCCCAGCGTGACCAAGGTGCTGCTCGACGTGGTGCCGAGCAATCCGTTCTATGCCCTGACCGGCATCGGCGCGACCAAGAACGCCGCCGGCGAGACCGTGCTCGCGGCCGGCAAGGGCTCGATCCTGCCGGTGATCTTCTTCGCCGGCCTGCTGGGCTTCGCCATGGTCAAGCTCGGCGAAAAAGTCGCCGGGGTGCGCAAGCTGGTCGGCGAGACCAGCGACCTGATGATCCAGGTGACCCGCTTCGTGCTCGAAGTCACCCCGATCGGCACCTTCGGCCTGATCGCCGCCCTGGTCGGCGCCTACGGCTTCGAGAAGCTGCTGCCGCTCGGCAATTTCGTGTTCGCCCTGTACCTGGCCTGCGCCTTGCACATCGTCGTGGTCTACAGCGGCCTGCTGCTCGCGCACGGGCTGAACCCGCTGAAGTTCTTCCGCGGCGCCGCGCCCGGCATGCAGGTGGCCTTCGTCAGCTCCTCGAGCTTCGCCGCGATGCCGGTGGCGATGCGTTCGATCACCCACAACCTCGGCGTCAATAAAGACTATGCGGCGTTCGCCTCGCCGCTCGGCGCCAGCATCAAGATGGACGGCTGCGGTGCGATCTATCCGGCGCTGTGCGCGGTGTTCATCGCCCAGTACACCGGCACGCCGCTGACCGCCGACCAGTACTTCATCGTCATGATCGCCTCGGTGCTCGGCAGCTTCGGCACCGCCGGCGTCCCCGGCACGGCGGTGATCATGGCCACTGTGGTGCTCAGCGCGGCCGGCCTGCCGCTGGAGACCATCGGTTATCTGTACGCGATCGACCGCGTGCTCGACATGATGCGGACCATGACCAACGTGACCGGGCAGATGCTGGTGCCGGTGCTGGTGGCCAAGGAGACCGGCCTGCTCGACAAGGCGGTCTACGACGCGGCGCCGACCAATGTCGGGATCGAGGAAGAAAGCAAAGCCTGAGCGAGGACGAAGGCCATGCAAGGGCGTCGATACGAGCGAGTAGCCGGAACGGGGCCTTCCCCGCGTTGCGCGAGCGGCCTGCGGTGGGCCTTGCTGGTGTTGGCGTCGAGCCTGTTGAGCGCGTGCGCGACGCGTCCTGGGCCGCCCAGGGTCGAGGCCGAGGACACCCCGCGCAGCGGCCAGGTCGGGGTGCGTTCGATCGACAAGCTGATGCCGGCCAGCGAGCGCATGCAATTGGCCGACAACGAAACCTTCCAGATGCCCTTGGCCGAACACGGCAATCCCAGCCCGCTGTATCCCCCGGTATTGCTGGCCCAGCGCCTGCCGCCGCAGACGATCTGCCTGCGCGTGGCGATCGGCGAGGACGGCAAGGTCATGGACAGCCAGCCGATCGACGATGCCGCCAGCGGTTGCCCGCGCCCGGCCCAGACCGATCCGCGCTTCGTCGAGGCCGCGCGCAACGCGGTGGCGCAGTGGCGTTTCGATCCGGCGTTCCGCTGCGTCTATCCTGGCGCCCGCCCGGTCGACGAGCAGGGCTGCGTCAGCGGCCGCGAAGAAGCGGTCGCGGTGAGCCTGGCTTTCAGCTTCGTGTTCGAGCAGCAGGACGGCAAGGGCTCGGTGCGGGTCGGCGGCTGAGGCGGCGCAATTCGGCATGATCCGGCGTGATCGGCACGATCCGGTGCGCCCGGTGCGCCCCGGTGCAACTGGGCGGATCGGAGATACTGGCGCCTTCGCCGGCGCGGCGCGGAATCTCGTCCGGTCGAGCGCGGCCCTTGAGGATCGAGGATGTCGTTGGAAATCGTCTCGCGGCCGATGACCGCGTGCGAGCGGCAAGTCCTGGCCGGGTTCGGCCCGCGCGTGCCTGGCCCGGGTTGGGCATCGCGGCTGTCGCCCAAAACGATCGCCGTGCTCGCCGCCGCCGCCTTCCTGGCGCTCGTCGGCTTATGGCGAGGGCCGGCTTGATGGCTGCAGGTGCTGGGCGCCGGTTCCGGCTGGCGCTCGCGCGCGTGGTCGCTCGGTCTGGCGGTGCTGGCCTGCATCGCGGTTCGCCAATCCTGGCGCAAACGCAAGGCCGCGCTCGGCCGCGAGCCGCCGCCGTGGAGCCTGAGCAGCCGCGTCTGGCAGACGCCCTGGGACGAGTTGCGGCGGATCGGCGACGCCTGAGCGTCCGCGTTCGTATCGATCCGGTTTGAATCCGTTCCGCCCTAAATCCGTCCCGCTCTAAGTCCGCCCGCTCTAAATCCGGGAGTACTTCCACGACTGCATGCGTCCGTCGCGGTACGGCATCACGCCATGGAACGGACGCGGGTCGGCGTCGAACACCAGCGGCAGGAATTCGCGGTCGCCTTCCCACATCGGCAATTCGTGCAGGCGCTCGATCGGCACCCAGTCCAGCGCGCCTTCGGGGTTGCTCGCGAACGGTGTGCCCTCGAAGGCGGTGATGGTGAACACGAAGCCCAGCCAGTCCTCGCCGTGCTTGCCGAAGCCGGGCCAGCTGATGGTGCCGCGCAGGCTCATCGCGGTGCAGACGATGCCGGCTTCCTCGAAGATCTCGCGGCGCATGCCGGCGACCACGTCTTCATCCGCTTCGAGCTTGCCGCCCAGGCCGTTGTACTTGCCCAACTGGTGGTCGTCGGGGCGCGCGTTGCGGTGGACCATCAGGACTTGGCGGCCATCGGGCGAAATCACGTAGCCCAGGGTGGCCACGATAGGCGTGTACGGCATCGGCGGGGGTTCTGCACAACAGGAGCGGGGCCGCACAGTGTCGGCGATCCGTCCCGCAACGACCAGCGCCGCCGATCCCCCTACGTGACTTTCGACCCGTATCGGCGAGGCCGTCCCGGGTTAGGGTGCCGGAGCCTCCGGCACGTCGCAGCCCGCAACGGTCCGCGACGGCCGACGGACTCATTCGACAGGACAGGGAGAATCCCATGCGCAAGCGCCACCTCTGCGTGCTGCTGGCCGGTCTGACCACGATCACGACCGCCGCGTTCGCCACTGCGCGCGCGGCCGAGAGCGATCGCTGGCAGCTGCCGGTCGCAGTCAAGAAACTCGACAACGGACTGACCGTGGTCGTCTCGCAAGACCACAGCTCGCCGACCGTCGGCGTCAGCGTGGTCTACCACGTCGGCATGCGGCTGGAGCCGAAGAACCGCACCGGCTTCGCCCACCTGTTCGAGCACCTGATGTTCCAGGGCACGCCGGTCGCGCCCAAGGGCGTGTTCGACCAGGTCATCAGCGGCGGCGGCGGGCGCAACAACGGCTCCACCCGCGCCGACTTCACCAACTACATCGAAGTCGCGCCGGTCTCGGCCCTCGACCGCATCCTGTGGCTCGAAGCCGACCGCATGAAGACCCTCGACTTCAATCCGACCACGCTCAAGAACCAGCAGGACGTGGTCAAGGAAGAGATCCGGGTCAACGTGAAGAACCAGCCTTACGGCGGCTTCATGTGGATCGATATCGGCCAGCACGCGTTCCAGAAGTGGGAGAACAATCACGACGGCTACGGCAGCTTCCAGGACCTGGAAAACGCCAGCCTCGAGGACGTGCGCTCGTTCCACCGCGACTACTACGGCCCCAACAACGCCGTGCTCGGCATCGCCGGCGACATCACCCCGGATGAGGCCTTCAAGCTGGCCGACAAGTATTTCGGCGCGATCCCGGGGCGTCCGACCCCGCCGCCGCCGGACTTCGCCGAAGGCCTCAACACGAAGGAAAAGCGCATCGAACAGACCGATGCGCTGGCGCAGGTGCCGGCGATCGCCGCGGCCTGGAAGATGCCGACCCGCGGCAGCCGCGACCACGCGCCGATGGCCGTGCTCGGCAGCCTGCTCGCCGGCGACGAGGCCTCCCGCCTGTACCAGGGCCTGGTCAAGCAGCGCCAGATCGCGCTCAACATCGATGCGCTGTACGGCCTGACCGACCCGTGGACCTACAACGGTCCGACCCTGTTCACCCTGTTCGCGCTGTACAAGCCCGACACCAATGCCGATGCGGTGCTCGCCGCGATCGACGAGGAAGTGGCGAAGATCGCCCGCGACGGCGTCGACGCGGCCACCCTGAAGCGAGTCAAGACCCACATGCTCGCCGACTGGTACAACGGCCTGGAAAGCTTCATCGAACGCGCCGACACGGTCGCGCGCATGCAGACCCTGTGGGGCGACGCGAACGTGGTCAACAAGATCCCCGGCTGGATCGAAGGGGTGACCTCGGCCGACCTGCAGCGCGTCGCCAAGACCTATCTGACCCGCGCGAACCGCACCGTCATCGACCGCAAGCCGGTCGCGATGGCGGGCCCGGCCGCGAAGCCCGCCGCGGCCGCGCCGTCGGCGACGAACTGAGGAGGAGACGACATGAGAATCCGCAATAATCCGCTCGTACTGTCGATCTCGTTCGCCCTGGTCTGCACGGTCGGCGCCGCCGTCGCCGGCCCCGCCGCCAAGCTGCCCAAGCAACTGCCGCCGCTGGCCGCCGACAAGGCGCTGCCGGTGCCGCAGATCGCCCAGAAAACCCTCGCCAACGGCCTGCAGGTCTGGGTGGTGCCGCGCAAGGGCCTGCCGCGCGTCGACTACGCACTCGCCGTGCGCAGCGCGGGCTATGCCAGCGACGGCCCCGACGCTTCGGGCTTCGCCTCGCTGTATGCCGGCCTGCTGACCCAGGGCACGGCCAAGCGCGACGCCAAGGCGATCGCCGAAGCCGCGCAAGGCTACGGTGGCGCGATCGGCGCCAGCGCGCTCAACGACGGCGTGGTGCTCAGCGCCAACGCCTTGCCTTCGCAGGCCGAGCCGATGATCCGGTTGCTGTCGGAAGTGGCCCAGCAGGCGACCTTCCCCGATGCCGAGGTCAAGCTCGCCCAGGCCAATGCGTTGCAGGGGCTGAAGGTGTCGCAGGCGCAGCCGAGCTTCAAGGCCACCCGCGCCTTGCTGAAGGCGACCTACGGCGACCATCCCTATGCGCGCAGCCAACCGACCGAGGCCTCGCTCAATGCGGTCACCGCCGAGAAAGTGCGCGCCGAACACGTCCGCCGGTTCCGCCCGGACCGCGCCTTGTTGATCGTCACCGGCCGGATCGGCGCGGAGGAAGGCTTCAAGCTCGCCGAAGCCGCCTTCGGCCAGTGGAAGGCCAGCGGCGAAGCCATCGCCGACACCGCGCCGGCGCGCGCCAGCGCCGCGCCGCAGCGCATCTTCGTGCAGCGCGACGGCAGCGTGCAATCGGCGGTACGCCTGGGGCGTCCGGCGATCGCTGCGACCGATGCCGACTACCTGCCGGCGCAGTTGGCCGGCATCGTGCTCGGCGGCGGTTTCAGCAGCCGCCTGATGCAGAACCTGCGCGAGGACAAGGGCTATACCTACGGTGCGCGCGGCGGCCTCAACGCCTTGCGCGACGGCGGCAGCATCCAGGCCTCGGCCGATGTCCGCAACGAGGTCACCGGCAAGGCGATCGGCGAATTCATCTACGAATTCGGCCGCCTCAACGACTACCCGGTGCCGGCGCAGGAACTCGAAGACACCAAGCGCTACGTCGCCGGCGGCTATCTGATCGGCAACCAGTTGCAGAGCTCGGTCGCGGGCTCGCTGGCGAGCAACTGGCTGTACGGCCTGCCGCCGGAATTCCTCGGCGAGTACGTGCCGAAGATCCGCGCGATCAGCGCCGAGCAAGTCCAGGCGATGGCGAAGAAGTACTACGCCTCCAAGGACCAGTCGATCGTGGTGGTCGGCGACTACAAGGCGGTCGAAGGGCAGCTCAAGGAATACGGCGAGTTCACCTTGGAGAAGTAAGCCCGGACGCGTATCGCGCATAACAAGCCCCGGCCGCCGATGGCCGGGGCTTTGTCGTTTTGGGTGCTCACGACGCCGGTGGCGATCAGTTGTCGCCGAACCACTTCAACACCACGCCGACCGCGAGCCCGGCAAAGACCAGCCCGACCACGCCGTACAGCAGTGCGGTGAGGAACAGACCGTAGCCGCCGGGAAACGCGCCGACGACGGCGCCGGTCAGCAGCGAATACGCGCCGTACAGAGGAATGAAGATCAGCCGCGCCAGCCACGCTCCGCGATCGCGGCGCTGGTCGCGCTCGACCGGGCTGCCGGTCGCAGCCCAGCGCACCGCCATGCGCGCCAGCACGACCGGCGCGAACAGCAACGCCACCGCTTCCAGCGCCTTGTAGCCGACCACCAGGCCGACCGCGAGCATGCCGCCGCCGATCAGCATGGCGGTGCCGTCGCCGGGCGCACCGTAGCGGGCGAGGCCGGCGCCGATCAGGAAGGCGACGACGAAGACGCCGAAACCGTAGAACACTTGTTTCATGCTGGGCCTGTCCTGCTGGGTGTGGGCCAAGGGCGCCGGCGATGCTCCGGCAGGGGATAGCGACACAACGGCGATCGTCGCCGGCGTCGCGCGTAACGCAGTCCGTCCCTCCCCGGAGCGGATGCGCGGAGCATCGCCTTGCCGGCGCCGGGTTTCAAGCTCCCGCCGCCGCCGCGCCTCACGCATAATCGGCGCCTCGCCCCGGAGCCCCTCATGTCCCCCGCCAACACCGCCGTTTCGCCGGTGCGCCTGCTCGCCTTCGCCGGCAGCCTGCGCTCGGGCTCCTACAACCGCCGCCTGATCCCGGTGCTGGCCGAAGGCGCGCGCGCCGCCGGCGCCGAGGTCACCCTGATCGAGCTGCGCGACTACCCCTTGCCGATCTACGACGGCGACATCGAAGCCGAGGCCATGCCCGAACAGGCGCGACGCCTGCAGGCCCTGCTGGCCGAACACGACGGCCTGCTGATCAGTACGCCCGAGTACAACGGCTCGATGCCGGCCCTGGTCAAGAACACCCTCGACTGGATCTCGCGGCCGCTCGCCGACGGCCGTTCCGGCACCGTCTTGTTCGCCGACAAGGTCGCCGGCATCGTCTCGGCCTCGCCGGGCCCGCTCGGCGGGCTGCGCTCGCTGCTGGTGCTGCGCGACGCCCTGGCCAAGCTGGGCCTGATCGTGGTGCCGCAGCAGGTCGCGGTGGGCCAGGCCGCCGACAAGCTCGGCGATTTCGGCCAGTTGAACGACGAGCGCCAGCGCGACGCCGTGCATCGCGTCGGCGCCGCGGTGGTGCGGCATCTCAAGGCCTACCAGGGAGCTCCGGCATGAAAGGCGAGCAACGCGAGTTGAACCTGCGCTTCCTGGCCCAGCCGACCGACGTCAACTACGGCGGCAAAGTCCACGGCGGCATGGTCATGAAGTGGATCGACCAGGCCGGCTACGCCGCCGCGGTGGGCTGGAGCGGCAAGTACAGCGTGACCGTCGCGGTCGGCGGCATCCGCTTCGTCGCCCCGATCCGGATCAGCGACCTGGTCACCGTGCACACCAAGCTGATCCACACCGGCACCAGCAGCATGCATTTCGCGGTCGACGTGAAAGCCCGCGACCCGGGCCTGGACGACGGCGAGCCCGAAGAACGCCTGTGCACACACTGCGTGATCGTATTCGTCGCGATGGACCAGGTCGAAGGCAAACCGACCCCGGTACCGTCGTGGACGCCGGTGACCGAAGACGACAAGCGACTGGCCGAATACGCGCTCAAGGTGATGGAGTTGAGCAAGGGCATCGAGGCGACGGTGGAGCGGTACGTACACGAGGGGTGAGGTTCGCCCGCTGCGGTCGGGTCCGGGCTTGTGCAGGAGCTATGGGCTTGTGCAGGAGCGGCGTGAGTCGCGACCAAGGGACGCGCAGAATCTCCATCGCCGTCGTTGCCGATCGAAGCCGCAAACTGTCGCGGGGTAGGAGCGACGCAAGTCGCGACCGCGTTGCTTGTCGTTACGGTGCTTCTTACCGCAGAGCCGTACAGCAAAATCTAGAGCTTCCGTCCGCTAAAGCGGCCGGGTTACTTTCTTTGCTAAGCCCAAAAGAAAGGTAACCAAAGAAAAGGGCTCTCCTTGCAAGGGCACAGGCCACGAGTGCGGTGCTGTCACCGGGATTTTTCGATAAGACGTCCCTGTCTTATCGAAAGACGGCGCACGTCCTGTGCGCCGCCCTCCGGGTCTACGGTTGCATCGCGACTTCATCGTTGCGCCAAGCGCTCACGGCAACAGCAACGGTTGCTGTGCTCTTTAGGGTAGGAGCGGGCAAGCCGCGACCGCGCAACACGATTGCCCGCGCCGGCGGCCGCAGGTTCGCGGTCGCGGCTTGCCCGCTCCTACCCAAGAGCAGCCCCGAAACTGCAGCAGTTGCCGTTGCCGTTGCTGTGCGTCGCCGAGCACTAGCGAAGACCATAGAAGACCCGGAGGGCGGCCCGCAGGGATGCGGGCCGTTTTTCATCGGGACAGGGAGGTCCCGTATGTAGATCACCGCGTATGCATCGAACGCCCGGGCTTGTGATTCAAAACAAAGCAACTTCTTTGGTTACCTTTCTTTTGTTGCTTCAGACAAAAGAAAGTAACCCGCCGCTTTAGTGGCGGAAGCTTTGGTTTGATCCTGATCCTGATCCTGATCTTGATGCAGATGTTGATTGAAAGCAGCGCCGCAAGACCGCCGCAGCGATGTCGCGGCTTACGCCGCTCCTACCCTGCGAGAACACGCCGCTTCGACGACTAGCGACGGCTTTGTTGTCTATATGCCCGTCCCGCGGTCGCGACTCACGTTCCTCCTACAGGGACATATCCGAAGGCGATGTGGGCGAGGCGTGGCGGTCGAGGCTGCGTCGCTCTACAGGGAAGGATTCGCCGCACTCCATCCCCACAAACGCAACAGGCCGCCCTAAGGCGGCCAGTCCGATATCGATCGAGAAGCGAGAACTCAGATGCCGTCGACGCGACGGGCTTCCATGAACTTGCCGCTCCAGTAACCGGTATCCAGGCTGGACACGGTCACGTCCTTGCCGGTGCGCGGGGCGTGCACGAAGCGGCCCTCGCCGAGGTAGATGCCGACGTGGTCGACGCGGCCGCGGCGGCCGAAGAACACCAGGTCGCCTTCGGTCATCGCGTCGCGGTCGATCACCGCGCCGGTCTTCGCCATCTCGCGCGAGACGCGCGGCAGTTCGATGCCCAGGGCGTTGCGGAACACGTAGCCGACCAGACCACTGCAGTCGAAGCCCTGGTCCGGGGAGCTGCCGCCCCAACGGTAGGGAGTGCCCAGCAGGCCCAGGGCGCGCTGCAGCATGCTCTTGATGCGGCTCTGCTCGGCGGCCGGGATATCGGCCTTGCCGAGGTTCACGTTCGGGCCCAGCAGGCGGTTGAGGTCGGTCGCCAGCAGCAGAGCGCGATCGGACAGGGTCATGGCCTCCGGGAGCATGTTGCTGGCGGTCGGCTCCGGCGCGTCGGCCGAATCGTTGCGCAGCGAATTGCCGCCCGGGAGGGAACTGCCGAGGCTCGAACCCAGCGCGGAAGACTGCTGGGCGAAGGCGGGCAGGGCGCAGACCGCAAGTGCGGCGGTCAGCAGGATTCGTTGGCTGGCCCGGACGACCGTGGTCGTGCGGGGGGTGGCGCAAGGTGCTTGGGGGGTGGCAGCCAGGCGGCCGTGGCGAGTCAATTGGGTCGTCACGTATTAATCACGAAGTCGTCACCGATGGGGGATGATGCCCGTCAAGTGCGAGACATAGGTTCAAATTTCGTTAGCAGGCCGTTAACAAGGCTGTGATTTGATTCACATTTTTCATCTGCGCTAAGCCAGATAGCGCATTCATGAAAGTCTCGTTACTTCCTGAGAACCCGCTTCGCGCCGCTGTAGTGGTCGACCCAGTAAGGGCCGTCGAGGTGGTCCAGGCGGACCGTGCCGCCGCTGCTCGGGGCATGCACGAAGCGCCCCTCGCCGACATAGATGCCGACATGGGAGACGTTGCCGCGGCTGCCGAAGAACACCAGATCGCCGGCGGCGAGCCGCAGCGGCTCGATCTTCGGGCCCTGGTAGGCGGCCAGGTCGCGCGAGGTCCGCGGCAGGTTCAGCGACAGCATGTCGCGGTAGACGTAATTGACCAGGCCGCTGCAGTCGAAGCCGCTGTCGGGGGTGTTGCCGCCGTAGCGATAGGGGGTGCCCACCAGGCTGATCGCGCGCATCAGCACCGCATTGGCGGCGCCGGGGTTGTCGGGCTCGGTCCGCGGCCACTCCCGCACCGGCTTGGCCGGGGGCGGGCGGCGCACGACTTCGCGACCGCCGCCGCAGGCCGCCAGCAGGCCGCACAGGACCGCGGCCACGGCGAGCGCCGGCCACGGCTTGCGCACCCGCGCTGGCGCGGGAGCGGTGTTGCCGGGATAATGCGCGGCCTTCGTCACGGCCGATAGCTTGGCGGCTAAGCGCCGGGACGACAAGACAGTCCACGTGTCGTTTTGTGGCGGCCCGCTCAAAGACGGACCGCCGTTTCCTTTCCTGATCGCCCGATGGCGGTCTCCAGTCGGGTCCTGCAATGAAAATCGAGAAAGATCGCGTCGTCCGTTTCCACTACACCGTGTCCGAGCAGGGCAGCGAGCCGCTCGAGACCTCGGAAGGCCGCGACGCGCTGGCGATCCTGATCGGCCACAACAACATCATCCCGGGTCTGGAAAAGGCGATGGACGGGCGCGAAGCCGGCGACAAGTTCGAAGTCGACGTGGTCGCCGCCGAAGCCTACGGCGCCCACCAGGAAGGCCTGACCCAGCGCGTGCCGAAGAAGTATTTCAAGGACGCCAAGCTGTTCCCGGGCATGCAGGCGGTGCTGCCGACCAGCTTCGGCCCGCGCGCGGTGACGATCCTCAAGGTCGGCATGAGCGTGGTCGACGTCGACCTGAACCATCCGATGGCCGGCAAGGATCTGCACTTCGCCATCGAGATCGTCGAAGTGCGCGAAGCCAGCAAGGAAGAGATCGAGCACGGCCACGTGCACGGCGACGGCGGCCACGCGCACTAAGGGCGAGCCCCTTCGACTGGAAACGGCCCGCCTGCGCGGGCCGTTTCTGTTTGCGCGGCCCGGTTCGCACGGCCCGGCGAGGCCGTCGCGACCCCAGGCGGTCGTAGAATCGACGCAGCGGCCATAAGCGGCCGCGGCAGCGCCATGCCACCCCCGACGACAGCGAGATCATGAGCGCAACCGCCGCCTCCGGCCTGGCCCCCGTCCCCGCCCACGAACGCCTGCTCGCACTCGATGCGCTGCGCGGCCTGGCTTTGCTCGGGATCTTCCTCAGCAACGCCGAGCTGTTCACCCGGCCGCTGGCGGAGGTTTCCGACGGCATCGATGCGCAGCTGCGCGGGCTCGATCAGGCCGCCTCGGCCTTCGTCTACGTATTGATCCGCAGCAAGTTCTGGACGTTGTTCTCGCTGCTGTTCGGCGCGAGCTTCGCGGTCATGTTCGAGCGTACGCGCCAGGCCGGGCGCGACTTCGGCCCGCTGTACCTGCGCCGCAGCGTCGGCTTGCTGGTCATCGGCCTGGTCCATGCGGTACTGATCTGGGCCGGCGACATCCTGGTCACCTATGCGCTGGCCGCGTTCGCGCTGTACGCGATGCGCTCGCTGTCGCCGGGCGCCTTGTGGCGGGTCGGCCTGGGCCTGTACCTGAGCGTGCTGGGCTTCTACCTGATGATCGCGGCGATGCTGTTGGTGCCCGGCGTGGCGCAAGCGACCGACGCCGATAGTGCCGCCGATCGTGCCGAGCGCGCCGCCGAAATCGCCGCCTACGCGCACGGCGACTATGCGCAGGCGACGGCGCACCGGCTGAGTTTCCTGGTCGAAGACGCGGGGGCGGGTTGGCTCGGCATGGTGCCGATGGTGCTGGGCTTGTTCCTGATCGGCGCCTGGTTCGTGCGCAGCGGCGCGCTCGCCGACCCGGCCGCGCATCGCCGCCGGCTGCGGTCGATGATCGTCTATGGCGTGCCGGCCGGCGCGGCCATCACTGGTTTGAGCCTGCTGATCGACAGCTCGCCCGCACTGACGCCGGTCAGCGCCGCGGCGGTCGCCGCGAGCACCCTGCACATGCTCGGCGCCCTGCCGCTGGCCCTGGCCCTGACCGCCTGGATCGTGCTGATCGTGCACGGCGGCGCGCGCTGGCCGCTGCGCTTCGCTCCGGCCGGCCGCATGGCCTTGAGCAACTACCTCGCCCAGTCCCTGGTCGGCACCCTGGTCTTCTACGGCTACGGCCTCGGCCTGTGGGGCCGGGTGTCGCCGGCGCCCCTGATCGCCGCGGCCTTCGCGGTATTCGCCCTGCAGATGCTGCTCAGCGCCGCCTGGCTGCGGCGCCACCGCTTCGGCCCGGTCGAATGGTTGTGGCGCGCGTTTACCTATTGGCGCTGGCCGGCGATGCGGGTTCGGGGGACGTAGCTAACGTTTGCGAGGCTGCGCTGCGAAGAAACGATTGGCGCACGTAGACCACTCTGTCGTACAAGCGATATCCATGGTCAGAACGGGGCCGAAACTATCTGCCCTGGACCCTGGACCCTGGACCCTGGACCCTGGACCCTGGTCGTGCTGTGGCTGTGGCTGTGGCTGTGGCTGTGGCTGTGCGTCGCCGCGCACTAGCGAAGGCCAAAGAAGACCCGGAGGGCGGCGCGCAGGGATGCGCGCCGTTTTTCATCGGGACAGGGATGTCCCGTATGAAAAATCCCTGCGTCGGCATCGCTCGTGCGGGCCTGTGATTCAAAACAAAGCATTTTTCTTTGGTTACCTTTCTTTTGTTGCTTTAGACAAAAGAAAGTAACCCGCCGCTTTAGTGGCGGAAGCTTTGGGTTTGATCTTGATGTTGATCTTTGCTTGAGAGAGACGTCGCAAGATCGGCGCGACGATGTCGCGGCTTGCGCCGCTCCTACCCTGGCGAAAGTCTGTCGCTTCGACGAATGGCGGGGCCTTGGTATCTCTGCCCGTCCGCGGTCGCGACTCACGTCGCTCCTACAGGGGAGAGACGCCGGCTAAGCGAGACCGAAGCATGGCGGTCGCGGCTTGCGCCGCTCCTGCCCTGGCGAAAGCGCGCCGTGCCGATAGATGGCGTCAGCCTTGCTTCCTCTGCGCGTCTTTTGGTCGCGGCTTGCGCCGCTCCTACCCCGGCGAAAGCACGCCGCTTCGACGAAGCACGACGGCCCTGTCGTCACTCCGCGTTCCGCGGTCGCGGCTCACGCCGCTCCTACGGCGGGAGCATTCGCCGCCAGAAGGATCGCCGCGCTAAGCGTTCGCTGCCCAAAAAAACAGGCCGCCCGCAGGCGGCCTGTCGATACGCCGATACCAATTCGAATATCAATTCGAATACCAATCATCAAAAACCGCAGGTTCAATTCACCGACACCGCACTCCATGCGCGGGCAACGGCCTTGTATTCGTTCGAGGTGCTGCCGTACAGGTCGGTCGCGGCCTGCAGGGTGGCGGTGCGGGCCTGCGGGTAGGTGGTGCTGGAGACGAAGTAACGGGTCAGGGCGCGGTACCAGATCGCGCCGGCCTTGGCGCGGCCGATGCCGGCGATGGCGGTGTCGCCGTTGCAGACCAGTTGCGAGGGGGTGTAATTGAAGCCGGCCGGCTTCACCGCGCCTTCGGCGAGCAGGTAGAAGAAGCGGTTGCCCACGCCCGAGCTCAGGTGCGGGTCGTACTTGCCGTTCTGGCCGGTCTGCGAGGCGGCGAAGCCGCCGACCGGATAGCACGAGAACGAGCGGCCGTCGGCGTCCTGCTTGAACATCAGGCGCAGCGCCTTGGTGTCGCCGGGGTTGTTGATGAAAACCTCTTCGCCCAACAGATAGTCGCCCGGGTCGTTGGCGTTGCCGACGCTGAATTCGACCAGGGTCCCGAAGATGTCGGAGGTGGCTTCGTTGAGGCCGCCGCTGTCCTTGATGTTGTAGTAGCCAAGGCGTGCGGTGGCGCCGGTCACGCCATGGGCCATTTCGTGGCCGGCCACGTCGAGCGCGACCAGCGGGCGATAGGTCACGCCGTCGCCGTCGCCGTAGACCATCGCGCTGCCGGTCCAGTAAGCGTTGACCAGGTTGGTCGGGCCGTAGTGGACATAGCTCTTCACGCCTTGGCCGTTATTGAAGATGCCGGCGCGGCCGTGCACGTTCTTGAAGTAGTCGAAGGTGGCGGCGACGCCGTAGTGGGCGTCGGCCGCGGCCGAGGCGCGGTCGGAGGTGGTGTTGTTGCCCCAGATGTTGTCGCTGTCGTTGAAGGCGAGCGCGGTCGAGGTGTCGGTGCGGTTGCGCGCGTCGAGGGTCTGGCCGTTGCCGCGGGTCGGATCGGTCAGGGTGTAGCCGCCGCTGACCGAGTTGCTGACCAGGCTCACGTTGCCGAGGGTCAGAGTCTTGCCGGTGCCGGTGGCGGCGGCCGAATGGACGCGATCGTCTTCCTGCAGCAGCTTGCCGGTGGCGGCATCGAGGTAATAGCTGATCAGGCCCGGCGCCGGGTCGTTGCGGCGTTCGCCGGTGACGTCGACCTGGTAGGCGAGGGTGGGCTCGGTGCCGCGGGCGAAGATCACCAGCGCGGCCGGCGTCATCGCCGTGACCGTGCCGTCGAATGCGGCGCCGGCTTCGATCTTGGCCTGTTCGGCGCTGATCCTGGGCTCGATCGCCGGGCGGCCGAAGCTGCGCATGTTGTCGCCCTGGCTGATCGAGGCCAGTTCGCCGTTGCGCGAATGCACGACCAGATCGCCGCCGACCACGGGCAGGCCGCGATAGGTGCGTTCCATGCGCACGTGCTCGGTGCCGTCGCGATCGATCATGACGTCGCGGGCGACGAAGCCGTCGGCCTTGACGCGATGCACCTCGTCGGCGGCGACGGTTTCCAGCAGGCCGCGCGCGCGCTGCGCCGCCGGCGATGCCGCGGCCTGCTCGGGCGAGGTCGAGGCGGCGACGAGGTCGCTGCCCGGCCGC
>NZ_JBPKJP010000094.1:0-15751 GCF_051217035.1 Lysobacter sp. 1R34A | reverse complement strand
TTCCGCTACCGTCCCCGCCCGCCTGGCCGATCATTGGCCGGCCGCCGGCCGCCAGCGCCGCCGCGGCCGGCTTCGAGGCCCCCCGCGGCCCATTCGGCGGCCCCGTAACGCGCCAAACCCGGCAACTCCCTACATGACCTTGGACAGGGCGGCGGCCGCGCGTCCCTGTGCTAGCGTGACGGCCTTCCTTTGCACCGGATGAGCCATGTCCTCGATGTCGCAGACCTGTCAATCCCTGCTGTTCGCAGCAGGTATCGCCGCCGCCTCGGCCTCCGGTGCCGCACCCGCCAAGGAGGCCGCCATGAACGATTCCTACGCCTGGCTCGAAGAGGTCGAGGGCAAGCGCTCGCTCGAATGGGTGCAGGCGCGCAACGCCAAGACCGAAGCCGAGCTCGCGGCGACCCCGCAATTCAAAAAGCTCGAGTCCGACATCCGCGCGATCCTCGATTCCAACGCCAAGATCCCCGGCGTCGAGAAGATCGGCGACTACTACTACAACTTCTGGAAGGACGCGCAGCACCAGCGCGGCCTGTGGCGCCGCACCACGCTCGAGGAGTACCGCAAGGACCAGCCGAAGTGGGAGACCGTGATCGACCTCGACGCGCTCAACCGCGAAGAGAACGAGCAGTGGGTCTGGCACGGCGCCGACTGCCTGCGCCCGGACTATCAGCGCTGCCTGGTCGCGCTGTCGCGCGGCGGCTCCGATGCCGACGTCACCCGCGAGTTCGACCTGACCACCAAGGCCTGGGTCAAGGACGGTTTCTTCCGTCCCGAAGCCAAGGGCAGCCTGAACTGGATCGACCGCGATCACGTCTACGTCGCCACCGACTTCGGCCCCGGCTCGATGACCACCTCGGGTTATGCGCGCGTGGTCAAGCTGTGGAAGCGCGGCACGCCGATGGCCTCGGCCAGCCTGGTCTACGAGGGCCAGCCGACCGACATGATGATCGGCGCGACGCACGACCACACCCCGGGGTTCGAGCGCGACTTCGTCCAGCGCACGCTCGCGTTCTACAACGACGAGCTGTATCTGCGCGGCGCCGACGGCAAGCTGAGCAAGATCGATCTGCCGAACTCGGCCAACAAGTACGTCCACCGCGAATGGCTGATCGCCGAACTGCGCGATCCCTATGAGGCCGGCGGCAAGAAGTACGCCTCGGGCAGCCTGATCGCGATCAAGTTCGACGACTTCCAGGCCGGCAAGCGCGACTTCACCACCTTGTTCGCACCGACCGACACGACTTCGCTGGCGAACGCGGTGTGGACGCGCAACCACCTGATCCTCAACGTGCTCGACGACGTCAAGTACAAGCTCAGCGTGCTGACCCCGGGCGAGGGCGAGTGGAAGCGCGAGGCCCTGGCCGGCGCGCCGACCTTCGGCACGGTCATGGTCGGCGCGGTCGATTCCGACGAAAGCGACGCGGTCTGGCTCAGCGCCAGCGACTACCTGACCCCGAGCACCCTGGCGATGGGCGAGGTCGGCAAGAACGCCAAGGCGCCGGAAGTGCTGAAGACGATGCCGACCTTCTTCGACGCGTCCAAGCACGCGATCGAACAGCACTTCGCCAAGAGCAAGGACGGCACCCGCGTGCCGTACTTCCTGGTGCGGCCGAAGGATCTCAAGCTCGACGGCAGCGCGCCGACCCTGCTGTACGGCTACGGCGGCTTCGAGATCTCGCTGACCCCGAGCTATTCCGGCGGCATCGGCAAGGGTTGGCTGGAAAAGGGCGGCGTGTACGCGGTCGCCAACATTCGCGGCGGCGGCGAATACGGCCCGCGCTGGCACCAGGCCGCGCTCAAGGCCAACCGCCACAAGGCCTACGAGGACTTCGCCGCGGTCGGCCAGGACCTGATCGCGCGCAAGATCACCAGCACCCCGCACCTGGGCGTGCAGGGCGGCAGCAACGGCGGCCTGCTCACCGGCAACATGCTGACCCAGTACCCGGACCTGTTCGGTGCGGTCGTGGTGCAGGTGCCGCTGCTCGACATGAAGCGCTACAGCCACCTGCTGGCCGGTGCCTCGTGGATGGCCGAGTACGGCGACCCGGACACCGCCGACTGGTCGTTCATCCAGGGCTTCTCGCCGTACCATCTGTTCGACGCCAAGCGCGAGTACCCGCCGGTGATCTTCATGACCTCGACCAAGGACGACCGCGTCCATCCGGGCCATGCGCGCAAGATGGCGGCGAAGATGCTCGATGCCGGCAAGAACGTGCGCTACTACGAGAACATCGAAGGCGGCCACGGCGGCGCGGCCAACAACGCCCAGCAGGCGCACATGAACGCACTGGCCTTCACCTTCTTGTGGGAACAGCTGGCCAAGTGACGGGCCGGCCGGCCGCAGCATGACCCGACGGGCGCCCAGGCGCCCGTCGTCGTCTGCGCCGGTCCGGGCGTCGCCCGAACCCTGCCTTCAGCCTGAATCTTGCGGTTGCGCGGTTGCGCATCCCGATATCGGACCCAATATGAAACCGACCCTAATCACGCTTGCGGCCACGCTCCTGATGACCACGACCCTTTCCGCCACCGCAGCCGTGCTGCCCAACCCGCCCGACGCGGCCAAGAAGCCGCACCAGGTCAGGGCGCCGCACGGCGCCGAGCGCAGCGACGAGTACTACTGGCTGCGCGACGACAAGCGCAAGAACCCCGAGATGCTGGCCTACCTCAAGGCCGAGAACGCCTACGTCGATGCGGTCATGGCGCCGCTGAAGCCGCTCGAGGACACCCTGTACGAAGAGATCGTCGGCCGCATCAAGCAGGACGACAGCTCGGTGCCGTACCGCGAGCGCGGCTACTGGTACTACACCCGCTTCGAGACCGGCCAGGATTATCCGATCCAGGCGCGCCGCAAGGGCAGCATGGACGGCGCCGAGGAGATCCTGCTCGACGTCAACGCGATGGCCAAGGACAAGCAGTACTTCAACGTCGGCGACTACGAGGTCAGCCAGGACAACCAGATCCTGGCCTGGGCCGACGACGCGGTCGGCCGCCGCCAGTACAAGATCCGCTTCAAGAACCTGGTCACCGGCGAGATCTATCCCGACGTCATCGACGACGTGTCGCCGAACCTGGTCTGGGCCGACGACAACAAGACTCTGTTCTACGTCGAGAACGACCCCGAGACTCTGCTGACCGTGCGGGTCAAGAAGCACGTGCTCGGCACGCCGGCCTCGGCCGACGTGCTGGTCTACGAAGAAAAGGACGACAGTTTCTATATGGGCATCGGCCGCACCCGCGACGATGCCTACATCTGCATCAGCCTGCACAGCACCGTGTCGAGCGAGGCGCGCTGCGCGCCGGCCGCCGACCCGAAGGAGTTCGTGGTGCTGGCGCCGCGCGAGCGCGACGTCGAATACGATGCCGATCATCTCGACGGCCGTTGGGTGATCCGCACCAACGCGCCCGGCGCCGACGGCCAGCCGGCGCCGAACTTCCGCCTGGTGACGGCCGCCGACGGCGCCCGTTCGCGCAAGGAGTGGAAGGATTGGGTCGCGCACCGCGACGACGTCTTCATCGAAGGTTTCGAGCTGTTCGACGGTTTCACCGCGGTGGCCGAGCGGTCCAACGCGCTCGAGCGCCTGCGCCTGATCGGCAAGGACGGCAAGGAGGAATTCGTCAAGGCCGACGAGCCCGCATTCTCGATGGGCCTGGCGACCAACTCCGAGCACGACACGCCCTGGCTGCGCTACACCTACACCTCGATGACCACGCCGGCGACGACCTACGAGCTCAACACCCAGACCGGCGAGCGCAGGCTGCTCAAGCAGCAGCCGGTGATCGGCTACGACCCCGATAAGTACGTGACCGAGCGCTTCTGGGCGACCGCGCGCGACGGCGTCAAGGTGCCGGTGTCGCTGGTCTACAAGAAGGGCTTCGAGAAGAACGGCAAGGCGGCGATGCTGCAGTACGCCTACGGCAGCTACGGCTCCTCGACCGACCCGGGCTTCAACAGCACCGTGGTGAGCCTGCTCGACCGCGGCATGGTCTATGCGATCGCCCACATCCGCGGCGGCCAGGAACTCGGCCGCAAGTGGTACGACGACGGCAAGCTGTTCAACAAGAAGAACACCTTCACCGACTTCATCGACGTCAGCGCCGAGCTGGTCAAGGCCGGCTATGCCGCGCCCGACCGCGTCGCGGCCTACGGCGGCAGCGCCGGCGGCCTGTTGATGGGCGCGATCGCCAACATGGCGCCGCAGCAGTACCGGGTGATCCTGTCGCAGGTGCCGTTCGTCGACGTGGTCACGACCATGCTCGACCCGAGCATTCCGCTGACCACCAACGAGTACGACGAGTGGGGTAATCCGGAGAAGAAGGATTACTACGACTACATGCTCAGCTATTCGCCGTACGACAACCTCAAGGCCCAGGCCTATCCGGCGATGTTCGTCGGTACCGGCCTGTGGGATTCGCAGGTGCAGTACTGGGAGCCGGCCAAGTACGTCGCGCGTCTGCGCGACATCGACACAGGCAAGCAGCCGCTGCTGTTCCGCACCAACATGGAAGCCGGCCACGGCGGCAAGTCGGGCCGTTTCCGCCGCTTCCGCGAGCAGTCGGAGATGTACGCGTTCATGCTCGATCAGCTCCAGGTCGGTACGGGCCCCTCGCTGAAATAAGCGCCCGCGCGGGGTTCGACGGCACCGGCGGCGCCCGCCCCGGTGCCGTCGTCGTTTGCGCCGGCCGCGCGCACCGAAAGCCGTGGCCGCACCCGCCATGTCCACCCCAGACGCTTCACGACCGCCGCATACTGACGCCATGCCTGTTCCGCCGCCGCCTGCCGCCCCCGAGCCGCCGCCCGCGCCCGCCGCGGATGCCGGCGAGGGCAGGGGGCCGTCGAAGGCCCGCCCCGGCCGGTTCCGCTGGGCCTGGCGGTGGCTCGCCTACGCCAGCCTGGCCCTGGGCGCGATCGGCATCGTGGTGCCGGGCCTGCCGACCGTACCGTTCGTGCTGCTGTCGGCCTTCGCCGCCGGGCGCGGCTCCGAGCGCCTGCATGCCTGGTTGCTCGGCCACCGGCGGTTCGGGCCGATGATCCGCGACTGGGAGCAACACGGCGCGGTCAGCCGGCGCTCCAAATGGTTGGCCGTGTCGATGATGGCGGCCTCTTCGGTCGTCATGTTCCTGACCTCGCCGAAGCTGTGGATGGCGATGACCGGGACCGCGATCATGATCGTCGTCGCGGTCTGGTTGTGGCGCCGGCCCGAACCGCCGCGGGCCTGAGCGCGGCCGCCGTGGGCTCCGGCCGCGCCTGAACCCGCGCCGCGCGGCGCGGCCCCGGACGGGTTCGTTTCGGCGCCGACTGCGGGCTACACTTCGCCCATGAATGCACGCATCGCAACGCCTCTCGTTTTGACCGCGCTGACCCTCGCCCTGACCGCCTGCGGCAACAAGGGCCCGCTGGTCCTGCCGACCGAGCCCGCGCCGCAGGAAGCGCCCGTGGCCAAGCCGGGCGAAGTGCCGGTGACCATTTCCACCGCCAACGATCCGCCGGTCGCCGCCGACCCGAACGCCAAGACCTCGCTGCCGACCCTGCCGCCGCTCGACAGCGCGCAGCCGGCCGCCGAAGGCGCAAAGGAGCCCGAGGCCCAGGACAAGGACGGCGACGGCAAGGACGATGCCGAGCCGGCCAAGCCCGCCGAGCCGGTGCCGCAAGGCGATGGCTGAGTCCGCGACCGGCGCGGCCGCGCCGCTGCGCTTCAGCAAGATGCACGGCGCCGGCAACGATTTCGTGGTGCTCGACCTGCGCGGCGGCGCGCCCGAACCGGGCGCCGAGCTGTGCCGCGCCTTGGCCGACCGCCACTTCGGTGTCGGCTGCGACCAGATCCTGACCGTCGAAGACCCGCTCAGCGAGGGCGCGGTCGCGTCCTACCGGATCTGGAACGCCGACGGCTCGGGCTCTCAGCAATGCGGCAATGGCGCGCGTTGCATCGCCGCCTGGCTGGTCCGCGACGGGGCCACCGCCGGCGCCGTCAGCTTCGCCGTCGACAGCCCGGCCGGCCGCCATGCGGTCTGGGCCCTCGGCGACGGCCGTTACCGCATCGACATGGGCCGGCCCGACTTCGAGCCGAGCCGCATTCCGATGCGCGGCTACAGCGCCTGCCAGGACCGGTACGTGGTCGACATCCACGATACCGTGATCGGTTTCGGCGCGGTGTCGATGGGCAATCCGCACGCGGTGATCGAGGTCGACGACGTCGACGCCGCGCCGCTCGACAGCATCGCCCCGCTGTTGCAGTCGAGCGACGCGTTTCCGGAATCGGCCAACGTCGGTTTCGCCCAGGTGATCGGCCGCGACCGCATCCGCCTGCGCGTCTACGAGCGCGGCGTCGGCGAGACCCTGGCCTGCGGCAGCGGCGCCTGCGCCGCGGTCGCGGTGCTGATCCGGCGCGGCCTGATCGACCGCGACGTGGCCGTGCAACTGCCCGGCGGCGAATTGCGCATCGCCTGGCCCGACGACGCGGCGACGCTGTCGATGGCGGGCCCGGCGGCTTTCGTGTTCGAAGGAGAGTGGAACCGATGAGCGACAAGTTCAGCGAGCAAGCCAGCGACAAGTACAGCGCCCACGAAGTCGCCAACTGGCTGCGTCGTCATCCGCGGTTCCTGCAGCAGTTTCCCGATCTGTCGATGAGCCTGGTGGTGCCGCGCGAGGAGGGTTCGGCGGCGTCGCTGGCGAGCTACCAACTGGAAGTGCTGCGCGACAAGAACCGCGAATTGTCGCGGCGCCTGCAGGAGCTGTTCGGCAACGCCCAGGAGAACGAACGCCTGGCGGTGCGCACTCATCAACTGACCCTCGCGCTGCTGCGTCAGGTCAGCGCCGCCGACACCTTGCGCGCGATGGCGGCGAGCCTGGCCGAGGATTTCAACGGCGACTTGGTGCGCCTGGTCGTGTTCAAGCCGATCGAGGGCCTGGGCGACAGCGACTGGCTGCAGATCATTCCCGAGAGCGACGCGCGCCTGCAGCCGTTCCGCGACGCCTTGAGCGACGGCGAACCGCTGTGCGGCCGCCTGCAGCCGGAAAAACACCTGGTGCTGTACGGCGATCGCGCGGAAGAAGTGCAGTCCACCGCCTTGCTGGCGCTGCCCGGTACCGGCCTGATCGCCGTGGGCAGCCGCGATGCGAATCGTTTCTTCCCCGGCATGGGCACCTTGTTCCTGCGCATGATGGGCGAGTCGCTGGCGGTCGCGTTGAGGCGGTTCGACTGAGGCGAGCGCGCGGACGCGCTCCGCGCCGACACGCTGCCGGTTCGCCATGAGCACTCCCCAGGCCTTCCTCGATCACCTGCGCGTCGAGCGCCGCATGTCGGCGCATACCCTCGACGCCTACCGGCGCGATCTCGAGGCTCTGGCGCAGTGGTGCGAACACAGCGGCCGCGGCGAGCCGCTGCGATTGAACGCGGAAGACCTGCGCGCGTTCATCGCCGCCGAGCATCGGCGCGGCCTCACCCCCAAGAGCCTGCAGCGCCGTTTGTCGGCGTGCCGTAGTTTTTACGCTTGGCAGGTCAAGCAGGGCGTGCTCGCGGCGAGCCCGGCCGCGGCGATCCGCGCGCCGAAGGCGCCGCGCAAGCTGCCGCAGGTGCTCGATCCCGACGAGGCCAAGGCCCTGGTGGAAGTGCCGACCGACGTGCCGCTGGGTTTGCGCGACCGCGCGCTGCTCGAATTGTTCTATTCCTCCGGCCTGCGCCTGAGCGAGTTGTGCGCCCTGCGTTGGCGCGACCTCGACCTCGACGACGGCCTGGTCACAGTGCTCGGCAAGGGCAGCAAGCAACGCAGCGTGCCGCTGGGCTCGCACGCGCGCGCGGCCTTGCGCGAGTGGCGCGCCTCGACCGGCGCGCCGAACGAAGCGCAAGTGTTTCCCGGGCGCGGCGGCGGCCCGATCACGCCGCGCGCGGTGCAGCTGCGGATTCGCCAGCTCGCTCAGCGCCAGGGCCTGTTCAAGCGAGTGCATCCGCATCTGCTGCGGCATTCCTTCGCCAGCCACATCCTCGAATCCTCGGGCGACCTGCGCGGCGTGCAGGAACTGCTCGGCCACGCCGACATCGCCACCACCCAGATCTATACCCACCTGGATTTCCAGCACCTGGCCAAGGTCTACGACGCGGCGCATCCGCGGGCCAAGCGCAAGCCTGGTAAGGAGTAGCGAGGAGTAGGGGAGGGTGACTGCCCCGATTGCGCGGGGGCGGGGGCTGCGCTTAACGCGCCTCGTTGCTCGTTCCTCTTCACTCGTTCCTTCGCTGTTCCTCTTCGCCCGTTCCTCGCCCCTCCGGGGCTTGAGTAGTCGTCCGGCGCCCCCATCCAGGACTTCAGTATCCAGGAGGTCACATGGACCCCAGCCAGAACCCCACTGTTTTTCACGCCACCACCATCGTTTCGGTGCGCCGCGACGGGCGCGTCGCGGTCGCCGGCGACGGCCAGGTGACGCTCGGTCACACCGTCATGAAATCCAATGCGCGCAAGGTGCGCCGCCTCGGCCGCGACGGCCAGGTGCTGGCCGGTTTCGCCGGCGCCGCCGCCGATGCGTTCACCTTGTTCGAGCTGTTCGAAGCCAAGCTCGAAAAGCACGGCCAGCTGACCCGCGCCGCGGTCGAACTGGCCAAGGATTGGCGCACCGAGCGCCGCCTGGGCAAGCTCGAAGCGCTGCTCGCCGTCGCCGACAAGGAAACCTCGCTGATCATCAGCGGCACCGGCGACGTCATCGAGCCCGAGGACGGCATCATCGCGATCGGTTCCGGCGGCATGTACGCCCTGTCGGCCGCGCGCGCGCTGACCGCGCACACCCAGCTCGACGCGCGCACCATCGCCACCGAAGCGATCAACATCGCCGGCGACGTGTGCATCTACACCAATCGCAATGTGGTGGTCGAGGAGCTGTAGCAACGATTGCAGAGAAGTGAGGAGTAGGTAGGACCGTTCCTCTTCGTCTCTTTCGTTCGTAGCGCATCCGCTCACTCCTCACCCTTCTCAACTCACTTCTTATCTCTATGAAACCCGACAACAGTCACGCCACCATGACGCCCCGCGAAATCGTGCAGGAGCTCGACCGCCATATCGTCGGCCAGCACGCGGCCAAGCGCGCGGTCGCGATCGCGTTGCGCAATCGCTGGCGCCGCATGCAGCTCGACGACGACCTGCGCAACGAGGTCATGCCCAAGAACATCCTGATGATCGGCCCGACCGGCGTCGGCAAGACCGAGATCGCGCGCCGCCTGGCGACGCTCGCCAACGCGCCGTTCGTCAAGGTCGAGGCCACCCGCTTCACCGAGGTCGGCTACGTGGGCAAGGACGTCGAGCAGATCATTCGCGACCTCGCCGACACCGCGGTCAAGCTGTACCGGGAACAGGCCAAGGTGCGCGTGCGCACCCAGGCCGAGGACCGCGCCGAGGACCGCATTCTCGATGCTTTGCTGCCCAAGCGCGTGCCGGGCGGTTTCGGCTTCGGTTCCGAGACCCCGGCGCAGGACACCAGCGCCCCCGACAGCGATACCCGCGCCAAGCTGCGCAAGCAGTTGCGCGCCGGCGACCTCGACGAGCGCGAGATCGAGATCGAAACCTCGGTCAACGTCGGCGTCGACATCATGGCGCCGCCCGGCATGGAGGAAATGGGCCAGCAGCTGCGGCAGATGTTCTCGCAGGTGTCCGGCGGCAAGACCCACAAGAAGCACCTGACTATCAAGGCCGCGCGTCCGCAGCTGATCGAAGAGGAGGCGGCCAAGCTGGTCAACGAAGACGACGTGCGCGCCGCCGCGATCGAGGCCTGCGAACAGCACGGCATCGTCTTCATCGACGAGATCGACAAAGTCGCCAAGCGCAGCGAAGCCGGCATGAGCGGCGGCGACGTCAGCCGCGAAGGCGTGCAGCGCGATTTGCTGCCGCTGGTCGAGGGCTCGACGGTCAGCACCAAGTACGGCTCGGTCAAGACCGACCACATCCTGTTCATCGCCTCCGGCGCGTTCCACCTGGCCAAGCCCAGCGACCTGATCCCGGAGCTGCAGGGTCGTTTCCCGATCCGGGTCGAACTCGGCGCGCTGAGCAAGGACGATTTCGTCCGCATCCTGACCGAACCGAAGGCGTCGCTGACGACCCAGTACATCGAGCTGCTCAAGACCGAAGGCGTGGACCTGCAATTCACCGCCGACGCGGTGGACCGTCTCGCCGAGATCGCCGCGCAGGTCAACGAGCGCCAGGAGAACATCGGCGCGCGTCGTCTGCACACCGTGCTCGAACGCCTGCTCGATACCCTGAGCTACGAGGCGCCGGACCGCGGCGGCCAGGCGGTGAGCATCGATCGCGCTTATGTCGATCAGCACCTGGGCGAGTTGGTGCAGGACCCGGATTTGAGCCGTTACATCCTTTAAAGCTCTTCTCCCTCTTTCGTTGATTGGAGAGGGATTGAGAGCGGGGGCGGCACGAACTCAGTTCTTGAGTGTTCGTACCGCCAGTCAAACGTGCCCTCACCCTGAGCCTCTTCCGCAAGCGCGAGAAGGAATCGAGCGCGACGCAGTCATTAGCCCCTCTCCCGTCGACGGGAGAGGGGTGGAGTGAGGGCGGCCGGACAGGCTGCGATCTGGCATCGCGCATGCTCTGCTAACGTGACGTCCCATGGACGACACCGCACCCGCCTCAGGGACTGAAGCATCGCGCTCCGCCGCGGCCGGCACCGCCCTGGTGCTCGGCGCCAATGGCTTTCTCGCCGGCTACATCGTCGCCGCCTTGCGCCAGCGCGGTTGGCAGGTGTTGCGCGGAGTCCGCGCGAGCGGCCGCGCCCTGCGCGCCGACGAACGCGAGGCCGACCTGACCCGGATGACCACGCCGGAAGCCTGGCGCGAGACCCTGCACGGGGTCGACGCGGTGGTCAACGTCGCCGGCATTCTGCGCGAGACCGGCGCCCAGACTTTCCAGGCCATCCACGTCGACGGGCCGCTCGCGCTCGCCCAGGCCTGCGTCGCCGCCGGCGGCCTGCGCTTCGTGCAGATCTCCGCGCTCGGCGAACCCGAGGACGGTGCCTTCATCGCCTCCAAGCATCGTTTCGATGAGCTCCTGCTCGCCCTGCCGTTGAAGGCGGTGGTGCTGCGGCCGTCGATCGTCTATGCCGCGTCCGGCTCCTACGGCGGCACCTCCTTGCTGCGCGCGCTGGCGGCGTTTCCGGGTTGGCATCTGCTGCCCGGCGACGGGCGTTGGGCGATCCAGCCGGTCTCGGCCGAAGACCTCGGCATGCTCGCCGCGCTCGCCGCCGGGGGCGAGCAGCGCGGCGTGTTCGAGGTCGGCGCGCCGCAGCCGATGTCCCTGCGCGACTACCAGACCACCTGGCGGCGTTGGCTGCGCATCGACGGCAACGCCGCGATCGCGGTGCCGGAGCCGTTGGTGTCTTTGCAGGTCGGCATCGGCGAGCGGCTCGGCCGCGGCCCGGTCGGCGAGACCATGTGGCGGATGCTCCGGCGCGGCAACGTCACCGGCGCCGACGCGCCCGCGCGCCTGAAGGCCGCGTTCGGCCACGCGCCGCGCGATCTCGAAACCGCGCTCGGGGCTACCCCCAGCCAGGTCCAGGACCGCTGGCAGGCGCAGCTGTATTTCCTGGCGCCGACTTTGCGCATCGCCATCGTCGCGCTGTGGCTGATCTCGGCCGTGGCCGGGTGGCTGACCCCGGCGGCGGCCATCGAAGCGCTGGTCGCGGGGACGCCGATGCAGGCCTGGCATCCGGTGCCGCTGGCGCGCGCGACCGCCTCGCTCGACGCGCTGCTCGCGCTGGCCTTGCTGGCCGCCTGGCGCCCGCGCCTGATGCTTGGGCTGATGGGACTGTGCGTGCTCGCCTACACGCTCGCCTTCGGCCTGTTGCTGCCGGCGCAGTGGCTGGACCCGCTAGGCGGGCTGGCGAAGAATCTGCTCGTGCTGCCGGCGCTCGCGGTGGCCTGGGTACTCGCGGACCGGAGGTGATCATGGACTACCTGTGGGTGAAATGGATCCACATCCTGTCGTCGACCCTGTTGTTCGGCACCGGCCTGGGCATCGCCTTCTTTTTCTGGATCGCGCACCGGCGCGGCGACCCCAGGGTGATCGCCGAGACCGCGCGCACGGTGGTGATCGCCGATGCCTGTTTCACCGCGCCGGCGGTGATCGTGCAGTTCGTCAGCGGCATGTGGCTGACCTGGCGGCTCGGCATCCCGTTCTCGGTGTTCTGGCTGAAGACCGCGTTGCTGCTGTTCTTCGTGGTCGGCGCCTGCTGGCTGCCGGTGTTGTGGCTGCAGGCGCGCGCGCGGCGCCTGGCGGCCGAAGCGGCGGCGCTCGGTGCGCCCTTGCCGGAGGCCTACCGGCGCACCATGCGCTGGTGGTTCTGGCTCGGTTGGCCGGCCTTTCTCGGCGTGATGGCGATCTTCTGGCTGATGGTGATGAAACCGGTCTGATCAGCGGCGCAGTTCGAGCAGCACAGCCACGGTGGGAAATTGTTCGCTGCCGGCGAGCCAGCCGGGACGGCGTTCGATCTCGACGAAGCCCTCCGAGCGATACAGGTGCAGGGCCGGTTCGTTGCCGGCCAGCGCCAGGGTCGTCACCACCGGCCCGGCCTCGGCCAGCGCGTGCCGCAGCAGGCGACGGCCGATGCCGCGGCCGTGGCAGTCCGGATGCACGTACAGCCAGTTCAAGGAATTACGCCGGTAGGCGACGAAGCCCTGCACGACGGTGTCGATCGAGGCCACGTCGAGGCGACCGTCGAACAGGCCTTCGCTGTGCGCGGTGCGCGCCAGGCTGCGGAACGCGGCGACGTCGGCGCTGAGCCGCAGTTCGACCAGGCGCGCGCGGTCGTGGATGTCGCACAGGCGCGGCCAGTCGCTCAACAGGTAGGGGCGGATGTGGACGTCGGTCGGCGGCAGGCGCATTGCGAAGGATTCTGCACCGGCCGCCGCGGGCTTGCACCCGCGCGTATGCGGCAACGCGAGCGGCCGCACGCGCCGCGCGCGACTCAGTCCTCGCCGATGTCCTCGTTCCACACGTCCGGATGCGCGGCGATGTAGCCGCCGAGCATCTCGATGCATTCCTGGTCGGCCAGGTCGATCACCTTGACCCCGTTCTCGCGCAGCCAGTCGACGCCGCCGCTGAAATTGACCGACTCGCCGACCACCACGGTGCCGATGTTGAACTGGCGCACCAGGCCGCTGCAGTACCAGCACGGCGCCAGGGTGGTGACCATGATGGTGTCGCGGTAGCGGCGCTGGCGGCCGGCCTTGCGGAAGGCGTCGGTTTCGCCGTGCACCGAGGGGTCGTTCTCCTGGATGCGGCGGTTGTGGCCGCAGCCGAGCAGGCGGCCGTCGTTGTGGTACAGCGCGGCGCCGATCGGGATGCCGCCCTCGGCGAGGCCCTGGCGGGCTTCGGCGACGGCGGTCTTGAGCAGGGCGCGGTAGTCGGGCGTGGCGATCATGGAAGGCTCCGGTTCGATGGCGTCCAGTCTGGCGCGGCGGCGCGCCCCGGTCGAGTCGCTGGCCGGCGGTATGTCCTGCGCCGCAGGGGATCAGCGGTCTGCGCGCCGCAACAGGTCGATATGCGGGATGCCGTCCTCGACATAGGGCTCGGACGCGGGTTCGAAGCCGTAGCGGCCGTAATAGCCCTGCAGGTGCGCCTGCGCGCCGATCTGCACGTCGGCGCCGGGCCAGCGCCGTTCGATCTCGATCAGAGCGGCCGCGATCATCGGCCCGCCGTGCCCCTGGCCGCGGTGCGCCGGTGCGGTGAGCACCCGGCCGAAGCTGACCTGCGGATAGCTCAGCCCGGCCGGCAGGATGCGCAGATAGGCCGCGAGCGCGCCGTCGGGCGCGCGGCCGAGCAGGTGGATCGCGCCGGGGTCTCGGTCCTTGCCGTCGGGATCGAGGTAGACGCAGTTCTGCTCGATCACGAACACTTGCGAGCGCAGCCGTAGCAGCTCGTAGAGCTCGTCGGTGCCGAGTTCGCGGAAGGGCTTCGCGTGCCAGGTCAGCGGGGCGGTCATGGCCGGATTCTGGCAGAGCCCGGCGGGGCCGGTCACGGCGACGGCGGGCCGGTCGCCGGCGCGAGTTTGTCGGTGGCGGGGCCTGGTGGGTCCTTGGCGGACCCGGCCGGCGCCACGACCGAGCACCGCCGGCCGGCATGCGATAATCCCGGCATGAGCGAACAGACCCCCAAGCCCGACACCACCCACTTCGGTTTCCGTGACGTCCCCAAGGGCGAGAAGCGCAAGCTGGTCGGCGAAGTGTTTTCCTCGGTCGCCGGCAATTACGACCTGATGAACGACCTGATGAGCCTGGGCATCCATCGGGTCTGGAAGCGCTATTTCACCGCGACCGCGCAGGTCCGCCGCGGCGACCGCGTGCTCGACCTGGCCGGCGGCACCGGCGACATCGCCGCCTTGCTGCGCGACCGCGTCGGCGACCGCGGCACCATCGTGCTGGGCGACATCAACCGCGAAATGCTGCGGGTCGGCCGCGACCGCATGACCGACCAGGGGCTCATCTCCGGCTTCGAATACGTGCAGTGCAACGCCGAGTCCCTGCCGTTCCCGGATGCGAGCTTCGACCTAGTCACCATCGCCTTCGGCCTGCGCAACGTCACCGACAAGGACGCCGCGCTGCGCGAGATGCTGCGCGTGCTCAAGGTGGGCGGCCAGGCGCGCGTGCTCGAGTTCTCGGAAGTGAAGGCCGACTGGTTCAAGCCGATCTACGACTTCCATTCGTTCAACGTACTGCCGAAGCTCGGCAAGCTGTTCGCCAACGACAGCGAGAGCTACCGCTATCTGGCCGAGAGCATCCGCAAGCACCCGCCGCAGGACGAGCTCAAGCAGATGATGGTCGAGGCCGGCTTCGCCCGCGTCGACTACAAGAACCTCAACGCCGGCATCTGCGCGATCCATACCGGCTACAAGGTCTGAGACCAGCGACCGGCGCAGCATGAATAACCAAGAACGCCGGGGCGAAATCCCCGGCGTTCTTGTTGCTGCCTCGGTTTTCGCGGTTCTATCGATGGACGGCGCTGAAGTCTCTGGATCTCCGCCTTCGCGGAAATGACGGGGGGGAGAGTCGTTGCACCACCCACCTACCGTCGTCCCCGCGCAGTCGGGGATCTTGGCCCCCGCGAAGATGACGGCCGGACGTAACCATCTTCAAGCCGAAAACCCGCCATCCACCGAAATCGCGGTGCCGGTGATGAAGTTGCCGCCCGGGCCGGCCAGGTGAGCGACCGTCGCGGCGACGTCTTCGGGGCGGCCGTATTCGCCCAGCGGCAGGCCGGCGCGCTGCGCATCGGCGCCTTCGCCGTCGGCCGGGTTCATGTCGGTATCGATGGGGCCGGGCTGGACCACGTTGACGGTGATGCCGCGCGCCCCGAGGTCCTGCGCCAGGCCCTTGCTCAGGCCGATCACCGCGGCCTTGCTCATCGAATACAGGGTCATGTTCGGCGCGCCGACTCTTTCGCCCAGGCAACTGCCGATGGTGATGATGCGGCCGCCGCGCGGCAGATGCCTGGAGGCGGCCTGGGCGGCCACGAACGGCGCGCGCACGTGGATCGCCATGACCCGTTCGTAGGACTCGGCGCTTTCGTCCTCGAACGGGCCGTAGGCGAAGACGCCGGCATTGTTGACGACGATGTCGAGGCGGCCGAATTCGGCGACGGTGCGTTCGACCGCGGCGGTCACCGCCTTCGGGTCGGCGCTGTCGGCGGCCAGGGCGAGGGCGCGGCGGCCGCCGGCCCGGATCTCGGCGACCACCGCCTGGGCCTGTTCGGCCGCGCGCGCGTAGGTCAGCAC
>NZ_JBPKJP010000093.1:0-15820 GCF_051217035.1 Lysobacter sp. 1R34A | reverse complement strand
TGCAGCCGGCCGGTCAGCGCGCGCAGTTCCGCGGCCAGGGCCGGGTCGCGTTCGACCAGCACCGCCGAGGCGGCGCCGCGCGACAGCGCTTCCAGGCCGAGCGCGCCGCTGCCGGCGAACAGGTCGAGTACGCGCGCTCCCGGCAGCACCGGCATCAGCCAGTTGAACAAGGTCTCGCGGACGCGGTCGGAGGTCGGGCGCAGGCCGGGCGCATCGGCCACGGCCAGGCGGGTGCCGCGCCAACGCCCGCCGATGATGCGGACCTTGCCGGTCGGGGCGCCGCCGGTCGGGGCAGCGGGAACGCGACGCGGGCCGCGCTGTGGAGTCTTCATCGGGGGCGCCTGGAGGCCGGTGCTAGCATGTGCGCATTCTCGCGCATCCCCGCGCCTTCTCGCCCCCAGCCTCCCGAATGGTCAGTTTTTTTCGCCGCAAGAAGCCCGAAACCGCCGGCGGAAGCTCGTCTTCCGAACGCCGTTTCACCACCGAAGAACTGGCCGCCGCGTTTCCGAACGCGCGGCCCGAGCCTGCACAGCCTCCAGCCGAAGCGCCCGCGGCCGCGCCGGCCGCAGTCGAACCGGCTGCGCCGCAGGCTCCTGCCGCCGCGCAGCCCGTCCCACAACCCGCACCCGAGCCGCCGGTGCCGGCCGAAGTCCTGGCTGCCGCGCTCGAAGTCGAGCCGCCGCTGCCGGGGGCGCCGGCCGCCGCTCCTTCCATGCCGGCGACCACTTCGGCTGCAGCGCCGGCCGCCGCGTCGGTCACGGTCATCTCGGTACCAGGCGAATCCGGGCCGGCCGACTACATCGACAAGCCGGCCGCCGCCGCGGGCAAATCCGGCTGGCGCGAACGCCTGCGCGGCAGCGTGTTCGCGCGCAGCTTCGGCGGCCTGTTCTCGCGCAACCCGCGCCTGGACGACGACCTGCTCGACGAGATCGAAACCGCGCTGATCACCGCCGACGTCGGCGTCACCGCCACCACCCAGCTGGTCGAAAGCCTGCGCAAGCGGATGAAGTCGCGCGAGTTCGCCGACGCCAACGCCTTGCTCGCGGCGTTGCGCACCGATCTGATCGCGATGCTGCGGCCGGTCGCCAGGCCGCTGGTCATCGACACCCAGGCCAAACCCTTCGTGGTGCTGACGGTCGGCGTCAACGGCGTGGGCAAGACCACCACCATCGGCAAGCTGGCCAAGCGCTTCCGCGACGAGAACCGCCCGTTGATGCTCGCCGCCGGCGACACCTTCCGCGCCGCCGCGGTCGCGCAGTTGCAGGCCTGGGGCGAACGCAACGGCGTGCCGGTCGTGGCCCAGGGCCAGAATGCCGATGCCGCCTCGGTCGCGTTCGACGCCCTGCAGGCAGCCAAGGCGCGCGGCACCCAGGTGCTGATCGCCGACACCGCCGGCCGCCTGCACACCCAGCAGGGATTGATGGCCGAACTCGGCAAGATCCGCCGCGTGCTGTCCAAGGTCGACGCGGCCGCGCCGCACGAAGTGTTGATGGTCATCGACGGCACCACCGGCCAGAACGCGCTCTCGCAGTTGCGCCAGTTCCATGCCGCGGTCGGCGTCACCGGCCTGGTCGTGACCAAGCTCGACGGCACCGCCAAGGGCGGCGTGGTGTTCGCGCTCGCCCGCGAATTCGGCATTCCGATCCGTTTCGCCGGCATCGGCGAACGCCCCGAGGATCTGCGCGTGTTCGATGCTGAGGCCTTCGTCGACGCCCTGTTGCCCGAAGCGCTGGGCGGCTGAGGCGCGGCCTCGCCATGCCCGAGATGCCCACGGCGGCGCCGGCGCGCCGCTCGCGCAAGCGGATCGCGATCGTCGCGGTCGTGCTGCTGGCCGCCGCGATCGCCCTGCGCTGGGTGTCGCAGCCCAGCCAGGTCAGCGGCATCCTGCTGGGCCAGGTCGGCAAGGCGCTCGGGCTGGAGATCACCGCCAGCGGCGCCAGCGAGTACCGCTTGCGCGGCACGCCGATGCTGGTGGTGCGCGACCTGGTCGCGCGCCAGCCCGGCGCGGCGGCGCCTTTGCTGCGCGCCGAGCGCGTCTACCTCGCCCTGCCGTGGCGCACCATCCGCGCCGCCGGCGATCTGCTCGAGGTGGAGCGGGTCGAACTCGATGCGCCGCAACTCGATGTCGCCGCCTTGCAGGCCTGGCTGGCGACACGTCCGCCGTCGACCGGGCCCATGCGGATTCCGACTCTGAGCAAGGGTCTGAGCATCGTGAGCGGCCAGGCGATCGGCGCGGGCTGGTCGATCGAACGACTCTCGCTGTCGGCGCCCGAATTGCACCCGCAGCGGCCGCTGCGCGCGCGCCTCGGCGGACGCGTGCTCGGCGCCGGCGTGCAGGTTCCGTTCGATCTTGCCGCGACCCTGCAACGCCCGGCGCTCGCGCGCGGCCTCGGCCTGTCCGGCGGTGTCGAGGTGCAGGCCAAGGATTGGACCCTGCCGATGCGGATCCGCCTGGGCGCCCTGCTGCATTCCGGCGACGACGGACTCGGCCTCGATCGCCTGCGCCTCGGCGCCGATGCGCGCTACCGCGCCGGCGACACCGACCTGCCCTTCGTGTTCGGCCTGGCCGGGCCGCTGCGCTATCGCGATGCGGCGCTGACCCTGGCGCCGCTCGGCGCCGCCTTGCGCGGCAAGGACGCGATACCGCAGCTCGACGCGAACGGGCGCTTCGCCTTCGGCGAGGAGCTGCGACTGCATCTGGACGGCGTGCTCGCGCAATGGCCGGAAGCCTGGCCGGCACTGCCGCCGCCGCTGGGGCAGTCGAAGTCGCCGCTGCCGTTCGTGCTCGACTACGCCGGCCCGGGCGATTTTTCCGGCGACAGCGCGCTGCGCCTGCAACGCGACCAGACCCGCTTCGATGGCCGCTTCCGGCTGCCGGCGGTGCTGGACTGGGTCGACGCGAACGAAGGCCCGCTGCTGCCGCCGTTGAGCGGCCGCCTGAGCACGCCGCGGATCGAAGTGTCCGGCGCCACCCTCGAAGGGGTCGAGATCGAGATCGAAGACGACGCGACGCCGGCGACCGCCGTATCCACGCCAGCCACGACTCCACCGCTCCAATGAAAACAGCCGCATGAAGCAGCGCGCAACGAAGCCACGCACAAGCAGGACCGCCGCGGTGGCCGCAGCCAGCCAGATCGCTTCCCACGCCGCCGGCGACGACGCCTACGCCAGCCGTCTGTTGGCCTGGTTCGACGTCAGCGGCCGCCACGACCTGCCCTGGCAGCACCCGCGCACGCCGTACCGGGTATGGCTGTCGGAGATCATGCTGCAGCAGACCCAGGTCAAGACCGCCGCGCCGTTCTTCGAGCGTTTCGTCGATGTCCTTCCGACCCTGCCTGCGCTCGCCGCGGCCTCGCTGGATACCGTGCTGGGCCTGTGGTCGGGGCTGGGCTACTACGCCCGCGCGCGCAATCTGCACGCGACCGCCAAGCTTTGCGTCGAACGCCACGACGGCGAGCTGCCGCGCGACATCGACGCCCTGACCGCCCTGCCCGGCATCGGCCGCAGCACCGCCGCGGCGATTCTTTCGCAAGCCTGGGACGACCGCCACGCCATCCTCGACGGCAACGTCAAGCGCGTGCTGAGCCGCTATCACGGCATCGCCGGCTATCCGGGCCTGCCGGCGATCGAGCGCCAGTTGTGGGCGCTGGCCGAATCGCATCTGCCGCATGCGCGCATGACCGACTACACCCAGGCGCAGATGGATCTCGGCGCGACCTTGTGCACGCGCAGCGACCCGTCCTGCATCCTGTGCCCGCTGCAGCACGATTGCGTCGCGCGCATCGAGGGCCGCGTGGCCGAACTGCCGACGCCGAAGCCCGGCAAGGTGGCGCCGCAACGCCATGCGCAGGTGCTGTGGCTGCTCGACCGCAACAACCGGGTGCTGTTGCAGCGCCGTCCGCCGGCGGGCATCTGGGCTTCGCTGTGGACCCTGCCGCAGAGCGACGACGAAGACGGCGCAGCGCGGTGGTTCGCCGCCCACGTCAGCGGCGAGTTCGGCGACGGCGAGGAACTGGCGCCGATCGCCCACGCCTTCAGCCACTACAAACTCGAACTGCAACCGCGACGCTGGCGCCCGGTCGCCTTGCGCCACGGCGTGCGCGACAATGACGACCTGCGCTGGTTCGAACGCGCCGAACTGGCCACCCTCGGCATCCCGGCGCCGATCCGCAAACTGATCGAGTCGTCGTGACGCCACGCCGATGCGCGAGCGAACGCCGCCCCGCGGCGACGCTCGCCACTTTCCGCCACTTCCCAGGACCATCCGCATGAGCCGCACCGTTTTCTGCGAGTACGAACAACGCGAGGCCGAGGGCCTGGATTTCGTGCCCTGGCCCGGCGAACTGGGCAAGCGCGTGTTCGCCCACGTCGGCAAACCGGCCTGGGCCGCCTGGCTGGCTCACCAGACCATGCTGATCAACGAGAACCGGCTGTCGCCGCTCGACCCCAAGCACCGCGCCTTCCTCGAAGGCGAAATGGAGAAATTCCTGTTCGGCGGCGGCGCGGCCAAGCCGGACGGTTACGTGCCGCAGGCCTGATCCGCAGCAGGAAATCCGTCACGTTTCCGGCCACGGAGTCGTGACCCGCATCGCGGCGATGCGCCGGTTTCGTGTAGAACCGGGGAACTCCGGCCGGTCCGGAGTCCACAGGCACAAGGGAGAGTCCTGATGTTCAAGTCGAATAAGCAACTCAAGACGAAGTCGCTGTTCCTGCTCGCCGCCGGCATGCTCGTCTCGCTGGCCGCCATGGCCCTGCCGCACGCCGGCCCGGGCGAGAGCTACACCTTCACGTTCTACTCCGACGCGACGCGCACGGTCGAAGTCGGCGGTCGTTCCTACGGTTACTGCGGAGAGCCCTTCCAGTGGGGCCGCATGACCTCGTACTCGACCTACTACAAGACCACCTGCAATCCGCAGCCCTGATCGGCCGCTTCGGCCGCAGCGCGCCGGTCGCCAGCCTATCCGGTCCGCCGCGAGCGGGCCGGATTCGCTGCGTGCCGCGCCCGGCCTCAAGGAGAATCGCGATGTCCGCAACCAACAAGCCCTTGAAGAACAAGTTGTCGTTGTTGCTGCTCGCCGCCGGCATGGCGGTGTCGCTGGCCGCCGCCGCGTTGCCGCATGCCGGTCCCGGCGAAGGCTATGTCTTCACTTACTACTCCGACGCGACCCGCACGGTCGAAGTCGGCGGCCTGGGCTACGGCCACTGCGGCGAGCCCTTCGAGTGGGGCGAACGCACCCGATATTTCACCTACGCCAAGAGCACCTGCGGTTGGGAACCATGAGTCGCTGCGCGCCCGTCGCATCGGCGCCGGGCTGAGCTGCAACACGACGAAGCCCACCCGGTCAGGTGGGCTTCGTCTTTAGGCGATGCGCTCAATGCCCGCCGTCGATGCCGAAGGCAGGCGGATACACCACGACGCCGGCTTCGCCGGCCAACGCGCCTTCGGCCAGTTCCAGCGCCATGAACGACTCGCCCGCGAACGGCGCGGCGAGTTTGCCGGCCAGCGCCGCGGAGAAACCGAAGCGCGGGTAGTACGCGGCGTGGCCGAGCACCACCACCGCTTCGCAGCGCAGCGCCTTCGCCCGCGCGAGCCCCTCGCGGATCAGCATCGAACCGATGCCCGATCCCTGGTACTGCGGCTGCACCGATACCGGCGCGAGGCAGAGCGCGTCGAGGAGGCGTCCGTCGACGGCGACATGCAGGGTGGTGAACATCACATGCCCCACCACTCGATCGCCGTCGACGGCGACCAGGGACAGCCGGACCAATCCGTCCGCGCGCAGGCGTTCGATCAGTTCGGCCTCGCCGTCGCCGGCGAAGGCCGCGCGCGTGACGGCGTTGATGCCGGCATGATGCGCGGCGTTTTCCGGTTCGATGCGCATGGGCTTCTCCTGTTCGGATGCGGGTTCCGTGCGGACGCGGCTGAACATCAGCAAGCTCAGCATGCCGGCCTCCGATGTGCGTGGCGTCGCGGGTTTACGCCTCTTCGAATGCCGGGCGACGGCGGCGAGCCGCTTGAGTGCGGGGACCACGGCCGTGCGGACGAGACCGAAGGCCTGCGTCGGGCCGTGCACGCGATGGCGGAATCGCGGCAAGCGATGAGAGTGGCGATGCAGTGCGCGCCGATGGCGCGGCGATGGTGGACGACTCCACCCGGGGCGGACGCGCGCAATGCACGCCGCTTGTTTTGCGAAATAGTCATATCTGATGTCGGTTGTAGCCGAAACGGACGCGGCGGCGCGCATTCGCTATGCGCGAATGGCGAACGAACTCGACGCGTCTACCCACCTTCACGCAGTGAAGGTTTAGCGGGTGGCTACACTCTCAGACATGTTGTCCCTCTGGGCCCGCCGGATGACGGTGATGGGGACGCGCACCGTAGTGCGCACGCCGGCGAGTGTCAAATCGCGGCGCTGCGACCATCGCGCCCCCGCCCCTGGGCTAGGTCGTTGCTGCCGGCAGTCCCGGGAAGCTGCGCCTTCGCTCTACCGGATCGAGCACGACCGGACGATCGCCGCGAGTGCCTCGGGGCTCTCAACCGCCCCCGGGGTCAAAAACTGACCATCAGCGGCACTCTGTGGAATTTCCGGCCTCTGGGCACAGGCGACCAGGGCGCCGTCGGCGCCCAGCCGACAGCACCTCCTTCAAAATTGTGACGGATGGCACAATTTTTGCGACCCAGATCACAGTAACGGCGCTTTCGCCCGATCGCGCTCCAGCCTCGCAAGGACCGTCCCCGCATGTCGGCAAAACGTTTGCTTCCCCTGTGCCTGCTCGCGCTTTCGGCGGCCGGCATCGGCACCGCCCACGGCCAGGCCGGCATCGGCGTGCAGGCCGGGGCGAGCCCGACCGGCACCATCGGCACCAATAAAGGCGACGTCGGCTCGGGCGCCCTGCAGTGCCAGGCCGGCACGGTCGTGCGCGGCGGCTATCACCGCGACAAGTCGATGAGCGCCGGGATCAGCTCGACCCGCGGCATGACCAACCGCGTGGGGCTGTACTGCGGCGGCATCACCACCGACGGCACCACGGTCAGCGTGGTCAACCGCAACGCCAACGGCACCCCGGACGTGTTGTCGGGCTCTTACGCCGAGCCCGGCACCGAAGTCACCGGCTACTGCCCGGCCAACCAACTCGTGCACCAGTTCGGCGGCTGGGATCGCGAATGGTCGAACGGCCAGTACCCGCCGTGGTCCTCCTCCTTGAACTTGGTCTGCCGGCCGCTGACCTTGAGCGCGAACTCCTGGGTCCGCATGACCACCGGCACCTCGACCAGCGTCGAAGTCGGCGTGCGCGAGACGATGGTCGGCCAGCCCGCCCACGTCGTGCGCGGGCCGTTCTGCAACAACACCGCCACCTCGCTGGTGTCGGGCCTGTACATGCAAGCCGGCGGCGAAGGCTACGACGGCATCAACGTGTATTGCGGCACCCTGCTGCAGGCGCGCCACTCGGCGATCCTGAGCTTCACCGATTTCGCCTGGAACCAGACCCGTGGCGGCAGCGGCTGGCTGGTCAATCTGACCCAGGGCACGACCCTGCTCGACAACGGCGCCGGCACCACCGGCGCGGGCCGCACGCCGCATGCCGATGCCGCGGCCAACCTCGCCACCGTGCAGACCGCGAGCGAAATCTACGTGCTGCCCGGCAGCAACTACCGCGCGGCGATCAGCCAGCGGCCGGGCGGCATCGCCGCCAACACCTTCGTCTCCAGCGGCACCTGCCTGACCGGCATCGCCTTGCTCAACGAACAAGACTCGTCCTGCACGCTCACCGTCACCGGCTTGCCCGACATCGCGGTGACCTTGACCACGCCGGCGCCGGCCTACAGCAACTACGGCCAGCTGCAGAACATCGTGCTGACCGCGACCAATCGCGGCCCGGGCGCTACCGATGGCGACGACGGCTTTACCGTGGTCGCGACCCTGCCGGCCGGCTGGACCGCCGGCACCCTGCCGGCCAACTGCACCGCCAACGGCGCGAATACCGTGGTCACCTGCGCACTCAACCCGACCCCGCTGGCGGCCGCGGCGGCGCCCGGCGCGAACGGCGGCACGGTCGGCTTCACCATTCCGGTCACGGTCAACTCGCCCACCCTCAGCGGCAGCTACACCGCCAACGCCGCGCTCGGCCGCGCCGTGCCCGACGGCGACGGCGATGCCACCAACAACGACTTCAACACCGCCAACGACACCGCCAGCGGTCCGCTGGTGTTCCAGAAGCAACCGATCCTGCGCTTGCGCAAGGCGCTGCCCCTGGGCCGTTTCGTCGACGCCGACCAGTTCGCGCTGAGCATCGCCGGCAGCGGCGGCCCGGCCACCGCCACGACCACCGGCAGCGGCAGCACCGCGACCGGCGAGGCGCTGTTGAATGGCGTCGTCGGGGCGAGTTACACCCTGTCCGAGGCGGGCGCGGCCGGCGCCAACCTGGCCAACTACACCACCGGCTATGCCTGCACCAATGCGCTCGCCGGCGGACAGGCGCCGAGCGGCAGCGGCGCGAGCTTCGCCCTCACCGCGGCGGCCGGCGACGATCTGACCTGCAGCTTCTCCAACACCCGCGCGCCGCTGGCCAACCTGGCCATCAGCAAGACCAACACGCCCGGCGCCGGCCCCGACGATCAGGCCGGCGACACCCTGACCCGCGGCGCCTCGACGACCTATTCGATCGTGGTCACCAACAACGGTCCGGACGCCGTCACCGGTGCGGTCCTGCGCGACCCCGCCGCGGGCCGCAGCCACCTGAGCTGCACGGCGCCGCCGACCTGCAGCGGCAGTGCCTGCCCGCCGACGCCGATGACCTTGGCTGCGCTCGACACAGGCGTATCCCTGGGCACCCTGGCGAACGGCGCCAGCGTGACGGTGACCTTGAACTGCACGATCAACTGAGGCGGGATTGCCGCGCTGGGCGAAAGCGCAGACGCGGCTGATGTCCCTGCGCCTGCTAGCGCCCTGCGTCCGGCGCCGGCTCACGGCCCACGGCCCACGGCGTGCGGTTGCGGTTGCGGTTGCGGTTGCGATTGCGATTGCGATTGCGGTTGCGGTTGCGGTTGCGATTGATTCTGCCGTTGCCTTCTCGGTGCGGCTGCGGTTGACGCTGACGTTGCATCACGGCAGCGCCGACCGTGGCGTGGCGTTCGCGATTGCAACAAGGTTGCCGTTGCAACGGCACCCGCAGCGCAGCAACTCGTAGTAGTCGTAGTCGTAGTCGTAGTCGTAGTCGTAGTCGTAGTCGAGATGATGCGTCGCCGTGCCGCGTAGGACGCGGCCAGGCTGATCGCCAGCACGGCCAACAAGGCCGCGATGGCCGACGACGATACGCGGCAGCACCGCGCACAACCGACGTCTTCGATAGGCAGACGATGTTGCTGGCGGGCCTTCGTCCTTGAAGGCCGTTGCCGTGTGGAAACTGCTACCGAGGGAGGGCCACACGTTGCCAGCTTCACCAGCTTGGCGGCCCGGCTGGCCGGACGCAGTCGGCCGTAGCCGCATGCGCGGGTCGGATTTCCCCTACCCGCGAGAACGCCTACGGGGTCGTGACCATGAGTCGCGGACTCGAACCAGCGCTTCGCACCGGCGCCGGCCGTAATAGACGCAGCCTGTGCGGAAGAAGGGGGCTCCAATCGAATGGAAACGCGCGCGGCGGGCAAGCCCTGTAAGCCCATCCCGGCCGTCATAGTCGGCCGATCAGCGACACCAGGATCGTCGCCAGACCGACGATCGACAAGCCATATAAGTAGCGTCGGCACGAACGCGATAAGGCCTGGCGGTATCCCGCAGCTTCCTCGCATCCTCTGCATCGCCGGCGTCTTCGTAACCGTCGGCCATCGCGTCGAGGCTCGAGGCCCCGCCACGGCCGAAGAAAAACCGCAGGGCCGCGGCGAAAACGATCATGGCCACGCCGCCGCGAGAAATTCTTCGAACATCACCGCCCATCCTTCGGTCGACAGCGCAGTTTGCCGACCCGTCGGCTCGCAGTGCGCCATGCGGCAGGGCCCGGCTCGCGACCTCTTCGCCGACGCGCCTTGATCGAATCGGGCGGCTCGCGCTCGTAGCCGGTGCGTGCAGTCCAATGGTGTCGCCGGAGCATCCGGCGCACGACGCCGAGGGCGTCGGGCGATCGTCGCGATCGCTCCGGCGCAGGCATCGCCTGCCCCCAAAAGACCAAGGGCCTAGCGCGAACGCTAAGCCCTTGATGCAAATGGTGGCCGGGGAGGGAATCGAACCCCCGACACGGGGATTTTCAATCCCCTGCTCTACCAACTGAGCTACCCGGCCGTTCTTTCACGGTGCGCCGTGAGAGGAGCGGGATGATACGGACGCCGATGGAATCTGGCAAGCCTCATCGGCGCTGAACGTTGCGCGAGCTCGATGCGACGCACCGCCGCGGCCGGCGCATCATGTCGGCCTGGACCGCAATGGCGGCCTCGCCGCCGAGGAGTGGATCATGCAACGCCTGATTCCGGCCGCTCTCGCCCTGCTCTTGCTGAGCGCCTGCGCGAGCAATCCCAGGATGGACGATGCGCAGCGTCTGGCGCTGTATCGCGCGCACGCCGCCGCCCCCGTCGACAGCTTCCAGTACTTCGGCCGCATCGACGGCTGGACCCCGCTCGGCGACAGCGCGCTCGCGGTGTGGACCAAACCCAGCCAAGCCTACCTGCTGGAACTGCAAGGGCGTTGCCCGGACCTCGAGTTCGCCTCGGCGATCAGCGTCAGCAATCAGATGGGGCGCGTGCACTCGCGCTTCGACAAGGTCACCGTGCTCGGACCGCAGTCGATCAAGATGCCCTGCTTCATCGGCCGCATCCTTCCGCTCGACGTCAAGGCGATCAAGCAGGCCCAACGCGACATGCGCGAAGCCGGAACGATGCCGCAAGACCCGACGCCCTGACAGTCGGCGGCGCCCGGTTCGGCATCGCGCTCGCGCGAGTCCTATCGGCCACGGACCGCCGCGAATAACACCTGCCCGCCGCGGTCGCTGCGCCGCCGAACGAGCCGCCGCCCACGAACGCAACCTCGCGATCCGATATTCGGGCTTGAGGCCCGGCCCTGAGGCCTGGCCTCGCTCGCGACCGAGCACGGACGGATGGAGCCCCGCCCTGGTCGAACCGGCTGCCGGCGGAGCGTGACCGGGGTCAGAAAAATCCTACACGGCGCCGCGCGTTCGACCTACTGCGCCCGGCCGCGTCGAAGTCCAATCTGCGCTCGCCCCGGCAGCACGGTCGATGCGATGACACGGATGCCGCTCAGCAACGGATTAAGGCCGTCACCTTGAGCAGGTGAGCCAGCGGAGTCGGGGCTACTCTTTGCAAGTGTTGGGGAAGTGGGCATGCACGGCGAAACGGAGTTCGCACCGAGGGCCAGGACGGCCAGTCGGTCTGTCCCGCGTGGTCTACGCGGGGTTCGTGCATGAAGGCCGCATCGGTGGTCCAGGACATGCTCCACGAGCTGCCTCGCTATCTCCTCGTACTGGCCGCCGTCTCGGTGCTGGCTTTGCTGGCCCAGGCGGCGGCGCCTTCTTCTGCGCCCGCCCCCTCGCCTCTCGCATCGCCTGACGCGTCGCCCGTGGGCTTGCCCGGATATTCACCGGGGCCTTCGCCCGGGCCTTCATCTGCCTCCTCGCCAGCCGCGCCTGCTTCGTCGCTTATGGCGGGCAGCCGCGACGCGCGCCCGGCGCCGAACCCGGGTACCCGCGCCTCTTCGCTCGCCTCCCCCGGCGGCTACCTGCGCGCCGGCGCGGTTCAGGCCATGGCCGCCCCCGCATCGGTCGCGCACGGCGAATCCCGCGCCGCGCGCTGACCCGGCACCGGGCGTCCACGCCTATCTGCCACCGCCGACACGGCCCTGACGGCGCCACCATGCGCCGTAGTATCCTCGCGGTTCCATCACGACGGAGCGGCGGCATGAAAGCAGGGTCCTGGATGCGTCTGTTCGGCTTGGCGCTCGCCGCCGTCCTGCTCGCCAGTTGCGGCGGGGGACAGGTCCGCCGCGTCTCCGAGCCCGCCGCGCGCATCCAGCAACTGACCGTGCGCGCCAACGGTAGCTGGGCGGTCGAGGTGCGGATCGAGAACTTCAGCAGCATCCCGATGCGCTTCGACCGCTTCGACCTGCAGCTCAAACTCGGCGAAGACACCGCCGGCCAACTCGTGGCCCAACCGGCGGTTTCGATCGGCCCGGAATCGGCCGACGTGGTCGTCGTCGAACTGACCCCCTCGGGCGCGGCCAAGATCGCCATCGCCGACGCACTATCCGGCGGCCGCAGCCTGGCCTACAGCCTCAAGGGCGACATCGCCGCGACCCCCGACGAAGCCAAGCAACGCATCTTCACCGTCGAGCGCAGCAGCGCGCTGAGCCCGGCCCCGGGCTTGCCCGGGGTGATGCGCTGAGGTCGGGAAGGGGGAACCGGTAGAGCCGACCTCGGCTCTTTCCCTGCCCGAATCTGTCGCTCTCGCCGCCCTAGCCGTTTCGATTCCCCTCCTCTTTCCCCATTCCCGAGCCTATGAGCACCTATAAAGCCCCTCTCGCCGACATGCGTTTCGTCTTGTTCGACGTCCTCGGCGCCGAAGCCCAGTTCCAGCGCCTGGGTTACACCGACGCCACCCGCGACGTGCTCGACGCCGTACTCGAGGAAGGCGCGCGCTTCAACGAAACCGTGCTCGCCCCGCTCAACGCGATCGGCGACCAGATCGGCTGCAGCCACGACAAGGCCACCGGCGCGGTCACTACGCCGCCGGGCTTCAAGCAGGCCTACAACCAGTTCGTCGAAGGCGGTTGGTCCGGCCTCACCGCCGAGATCAAGTTCGGCGGCCAGGGCCTGCCGCACGCGGCCGGCGTGCCGCTCAAGGAAATGATCGACGCCGCCAACCTGGCCTGGGGCAATTTCCCGCTGCTCTCGCACGGCGCCACCGAAGCGCTGCTGCACCACGGCGAGGAATGGCAGCAGGAAGTCTTCCTCAAGCCGCTGGTCGAAGGCCGCTGGACCGGCACCATGTGCCTGACCGAACCGCACTGCGGCACCGACCTGGGCCTGCTCAAGACCAAGGCCGAACCGCAGGCCGACGGCAGCTATTCGATCACCGGCACTAAGATCTTCATCACCGCCGGCGAGCACGACCTCACCGACAACATCATTCATCTGGTGCTCGCGCGCCTGCCCGACGCACCGGCCGGCAGCAAGGGCATTTCCTTGTTCATCGTGCCGAAGATCAAGGTCGCGCGCGACGGCAGCACCGGCGAGGCCAACGCGGTGCGCTGCGGCAGCCTCGAGCACAAGATGGGCATCCACGGCTCGGCCACGTGCGTGATGAATTTCGACGGCGCGCAGGGTTATCTCATCGGCCAGCCGCACAAGGGCCTGATGGCGATGTTCACCATGATGAATACCGCCCGCCTCGCGGTCGGCCTGCAAGGCCTGGGCCTGTCCGACCGCGCGCTGCAGAACGCATTGCGCTATTCGCGCGACCGCCTGCAGATGCGCTCGCTGTCGGGCGCGAAATTCCCCGAGCTGCCGGCCGACCCGATCATCGTCCACCCCGACGTGCGCCGGATGCTGCTGACCTGCAAGGCGCTGGTCGAAGGCGGCCGGGTGATGGGCTACGACGCCGCGCTGCAGGTCGACATCGCCCATGCCAGCAGCGACGAAAAGGAACGCGCCGAAGCCGATGCGCTGATCGGCTTCATGACCCCGATCGTCAAGGCCTGCCTCACCGAGTGGGGCGTGGAATGCACCTACCATGCGCTGCAGTGCTTCGGCGGCCACGGCTACATCGCCGAGCACGGCATGGAGCAGCTCGCCCGCGACGCCCGCATCACGACCTTGTACGAAGGCACTACCGGGATCCAGGCGCTCGACCTGCTCGGCCGCAAGGTCATGCAGCTGCAGGGCGCCGGTCTGCGCGTGATGCTGGAGAAGATCGAACGCTTCTGCGCCGACAACGAAGCCAATGCCGCGGTCGCCGAGTTCGTCGGCCCGCTGCGCGCCAAGGCCGGCGAATGGCAGCAGCTGACGATGGCGGTGGGCAAGCGCGCCGCCGCCAACCCCGACGAAGTCGGCGCCGCCGCCTACGACTACCTGATGTACTCGGGCTATGTCTCGCTGGCCTACTGGTGGGCGCGCAGCGTCGCCGCGAGCGAGGCCTCGTCGCAGTCGGCCCGCTTCAAGACCGGCAAGCGCGAGACCGCGCGCTTCTACTTCGCCCGCCTGTTGCCGCGCGCCCAGGCCCATGCGATCGCCATCGGCGCCAGCGTCGAGACCCTCACCGGCCTGGACGCGGAAGCCTTCGACGTCTGAGGCTTCGGCCGCAAGCAAGCGGTTCCGCCGGCCGGCGTCCGGCGGGACCGCAGTTTTCCGGAGGCATCCGGCCCAACGCATGCCGTCCCGTTCGGACCGCGGCGCGCGAGACCTCGCCGGCAACTACCAAAATCGTCATCAAACGGGTATAAGCTGGATTCCCGATGGAGACCGATAGAGCGAAGATCCGCCTGGTCCGAACCGGAACCCACGCTGAAATGCTTCAGCGTGAGCCGGACGCTACAGGCGTCTGCGATCCTTACTCGCCTTGGGCCGGCCCCCGCGCGGTTCCGCGCAACGCGCTCGAACGACTCAACTCGGTGCGGCTGCTGTCGCTCGACGCGCATGGACGCGTGCTCGACTGGATGAACTGGCAGGAAGCCAGTTGCCTGTACGTGCGCGGCGCGGTCGCCTGGACCTTGGGCGACCCCTGCCTGGAAGTGCACGGCGGCACCAATCGGCTGACCGGCGAGCGCAGCGTGCTCGAACTGCATCCGATCGTCGCCGCGCGCGGCCACGCCCGCCCGAGCGCGCTCGACCCCACTCCGGCCCTGACCAACGCCGCGCTGTTCGCGCGCGACAGCCACCTGTGCATGTATTGCGGCCACGACTTCCACCGCCCGCACCTGACCCGCGACCACGTCGTGCCGGTGTCCAAGGGCGGCCGCGACATCTGGGAAAACGTGGTCGCCGCCTGCTTCCAGTGCAACTCGCGCAAGGGCAACCGCACGCCGCAGCAGGCCGGCATGCCGCTGCTCGCGGTGCCGTATCGCCCGAGCTGGGTCGAGCACCTGATCCTGTCCAACCGCAATATCCTCGCCGACCAGATGACCTTCCTGAAAAACCAGCTGCCGAAGAACGCGCGCCTGAATGCATAAGGCGTGAAGTCCGTCGCAGTATTGGCGCGTCGAGTCCGGCCGAAGTGCCGAATAAGGGTCATAAACGACGTATAGCGCGCGTTGACGACAATCCAGTCGTCCCGGACACTCGTCGCAATCGATTTCACGGACACCTAACAGATGCCTTTGACCCTCGGTCTGACCGGCATGGACCCGGCGACAGAGTCCGCCCTGCAGACGGCCTTCAAGGTCGCCAACGCCCAACTCGGCGGTCACTGGACTCTGGTGCCCGAACAACAGGCGCATTTCGTGGTCGTCGACATGGACAGCATGTACGGCCCGATGAGCTGGCTGCGCCTGCATGCGGGCGGCAAGTCGGTGATCGCCCTGACCAAGGCCCAGCGCACCCAGGCCGATTTCCTGCTGCCGCATCCCTTCACCAGCGAATCGATCTCCAAGCTGCTCGGAGAAATCGCGGTGCAGTCGGGCCAGGCCCTGCCGACTCCGGCTCCAGCGCCCACGCCGGCTCCGGTCGAGATCCCGAAGCAACCGCTGACCGACCCGACCGCGGCCCTGCCCGACGTGGTCGTCGAATTGCTGCAGACCGACCGCGCCCAGGCCACTGCCGCCGCAGCCAAGGCGGCGCAGCAAGCGGCGCCCAGCGCGCCTGCGCCGGCCGAAGCCGCGCGCGGTGA
>NZ_JBPKJP010000092.1:0-15827 GCF_051217035.1 Lysobacter sp. 1R34A | reverse complement strand
AGCCCCCGGCGAGCCCAGGCCGCTGGCCTCGGTCCCGAGCCGGCCTGTCCGGTCCGTTGGCCCGGCGGCCTCTGTTCGGCTCAGGCGCCACCGCGCCGCGGCGCAGAGGGGGGCGGCGATTCCAGCAGTGTGGCCGGCGCGCGGCCGCCCCGCGGCGACAGGTCCCGTGCATCCGTGTCATGGCATGTCAGCGGTTTGTGATACTGAACGCCTGGCTGGAACGTTGAGTGCCGTATTCGCCTCAGTGTCTTGATTGGCAAGGGTTTGGCGCATGCCGGCGAGGTTGGGACCAATGTCGTGCTTGCATCGTTCGGGCGCCAACCCCATAAATCGGGCGTGGCCGCCGTAGTGGCTGCCTAACGCTTACATCTGGAGTCCGCATGTCCGACCGTACCGAACACGAAATCCTGCAACTGCCGGTGCTGCCGCTGCGCGACGTGGTCGTGTTTCCGCACATGGTGATCCCGCTGTTCGTCGGCCGCGACAAGTCGATCCGCGCCCTCGACCTGGCGATGGAATCCGACAAGCGCATCCTGCTGGTCGCGCAGAAATCCGCCGAGACCGACGATCCGGTCGCCGAGGATCTGTACGAGATCGGCACGCTCGCGCAGGTGCTGCAGCTGCTCAAACTGCCCGACGGCACCATCAAGGTCCTGGTCGAGGGCGTGTCGCGGGTCAAGGTCGGCGACGTCCTCGAACGCGACGGCGCGCTGTCGGGGCAGGCCGAACTGGTCGAGCCGGTGATCGATCGCGAAGAACGCGAAGTCGAGGCGATCGCGCGCTCGCTGATGGGCCTGTTCGAGCAGTACGTCAAGACCAACCGCAAGCTGCCGCCGGAGCTGATGCAGACCCTGGCCGGCATCGACGAGCCCGGCCGTCTGGCCGACACCGTCGCCGCCCACCTGGGCGTGCGCATCGGCGACAAGCAGAAGCTGCTCGAGACCCATGCCATCGGCGCGCGCCTGGAACAACTGGTCGGTCTGGTCGACGGCGAAATCGACGTGCAGCAGCTGGAGAAGCGCATCCGCGGCCGGGTCAAGTCGCAGATGGAGAAGAGCCAGCGCGAGTACTACCTCAACGAGCAGATGAAGGCGATCCAGAAGGAGCTCGGCGAGATCGACGACGCGCCCAACGACGTCGACGAGCTCGCGCGCAAGATCGCCGAGGCCGGCATGCCCAAGCCGGTGGAAACCAAGGCCAAGGCCGAACTCAACAAGCTCAAGCAGATGTCGCCGATGTCGGCCGAAGCGGCGGTGGTGCGCAACTACCTCGACTGGCTGCTCGGCGTGCCGTGGAAGAAGCGCAGCAAGATCCGCAAGGACCTCAAGGCCGCGCAGGACGTGCTCGACGCCGACCACTTCGGCCTGGAGAAGGTCAAGGAACGCATCCTCGAATACCTCGCCGTGCAGACCCGGGTCAAGAACATGAAGGGCGCGATCCTATGCTTGGTCGGTCCGCCCGGCGTGGGCAAGACCTCGCTGGGGCAGAGCATCGCCAAGGCGACCAACCGCAAGTTCGTGCGCATGTCGCTCGGCGGCGTGCGCGACGAGGCCGAGATCCGCGGCCACCGCCGGACCTACGTCGGTTCGATGCCGGGGCGCATCGTCCAGAATCTCAACAAGGTCGGCAGCAAGAACCCGCTGTTCGTGCTCGACGAAATCGACAAGATGTCGATGGACTTCCGCGGCGACCCGTCCTCGGCGCTGCTCGAAGTGCTCGACCCCGAGCAGAACAACGCCTTCAACGATCACTACCTCGAAGTCGATCTCGACCTGAGCGAGGTGATGTTCGTGGCGACCTCCAACTCGCTCAATATTCCCGGCCCGCTGCTGGACCGCATGGAAGTGATCCGGATCCCGGGTTACACCGAGGAGGAAAAGCTCAACATCGCGATGCGCTACCTGCTGCCCAAGCAGATCAAGGCCAACGGCTTGAAGGCCGAGGAAATCAAGATCGCCGAATCGGCGGTGCGCGACATCGTGCGCTACTACACCCGCGAATCGGGCGTGCGCAACCTCGAGCGCGAGATCTCCAAGATCTGCCGCAAGGTGGTCAAGGAAATCGCCCTGGCCGGCCCGAAGCTCAAGAAGGGCAAGGACGGTGCGATGAGCATCGGCTCGAAGAATCTCGAGAAGTACCTGGGCGTGCGCCGCTTCGATTTCGGCCGAGCCGAAGAGCAGAACGAGATCGGCCTGGTCACCGGCCTGGCCTGGACCGAAGTCGGCGGCGACCTGCTCCAGGTCGAAGCCACCCTGGTGCCGGGCAAGGGCCAGTTGATCCTGACCGGCCAGCTCGGCGACGTCATGAAGGAGTCCGCATCGGCGGCCCTGTCGGTGGTGCGTTCGCGCGCCGAACGGCTAGGCATCGATGTCGAGTTCCTGCAGAAGCACGACGTGCACGTGCACGTGCCCGAGGGCGCGACGCCGAAGGACGGCCCGAGCGCGGGCATCGGCATCGCCACCGCTCTGGTGTCGATGCTGACCAAGAACGCGGTCAAGGCCGACGTCGCGATGACCGGCGAAATCACCTTGCGCGGGCGCGTGCTGCCGATCGGCGGGCTCAAGGAAAAACTGCTCGCGGCGCTGCGCGGCGGCATCCGCACCGTGATCATCCCCGAGGAGAACCGCAAGGATCTGTCCGACCTGCCCAAGAGCGTGGTGCAGGGCCTCAAGATCGTGCCGGCGCGTTGGATCGACGAGGTGCTCGATCTCGCGCTCGAACGTCCCATCGCGCCGACGCCGGCCTCCGGCGAAGGCGAGCTGCCGGTGCGCGACGCCGGCAAGACGCCTGCCCAGCCCGACGTCAAGCATTGATCGCGCGCTCGGTCGGCCGCCGGTCGGAAACCTGAAAAAAGCGCTGAAAGCCGCGTCGCTGCTAGCTTTCACGCTTGCGCCCCCAAAATGCCGCTGGTATAACGACCGCAACCGCGCTGCAGGAAATCCCACTCCTGCAGCGCGGCACGCTTGATCGGGACGTACGCCTCGCATGGCGTTGATCCGATTCTCAGAACACGCGGTCCAATCCGCACAGGAGTCAAGAAAATAATGAACAAGGCCGATCTCGTAGGGGCAGTTGCCGAAACCGCCGAGCTGTCGAAGACCGACGCTACCGCCGCCGTCGATGCATTGATCGACGTCGTCACCAAGGCGCTCAAGCAGGGCGACACTGTTACGCTCGTTGGCTTCGGTACCTTCCAGGTGCGCGCGCGCGCCGCCCGCCAGGGTCGCAATCCGAAGACCGGCGAAACGATCAAGATCGCAGCATCGAAGAATCCTTCCTTCAAGGCTGGCAAGGCGCTGAAGGATGCTGTAAACTAAGCAGCTCGCCGGCGGTGCCTGGGGCATCGTCAAGCAGAATCCGGGCACTCGGGTGCTTAGCTCAGCGGTAGAGCGTCTCCTTTACACGGAGAGGGTCGGGGGTTCGAAACCCTCAGCACCCACCAGGCTTGCTGGTCTTTCTGCCGAGACGCCGTCCGAAAGATGAAGTCAGGCAAGACGCGAGTCAGGATTCGGTTGAAAGAGTTCAAAACGCGGAGTGGTAGTTCAGTCGGTTAGAATGCTGGCCTGTCACGCCGGAGGTCGCGGGTTCGAGTCCCGTCCACTCCGCCAGTTTTGCCAAAGGCGCCGGGAACGGCGCCTTTGTTTTATATAAGTGAGAGCATTCGTTTTTGCGCGATCGCGGCGCGGCGGATGCGGAAAGTTTCAAAACGCGGAGTGGTAGTTCAGTCGGTTAGAATGCTGGCCTGTCACGCCGGAGGTCGCGGGTTCGAGTCCCGTCCACTCCGCCAGTTTTGCGAAGGCGCCGGAAACGGCGCCTTTTTTTATGCCCGCGATTTTGTCGGCTCGGTTTTGTCGCCGACTTTGCGGCGCGACTGCCGAGGCGTTCGAGCCGGTGCGCTCGTGCCGGCGCGCGGCCCCGGTCGCCGAAGTCGTCGCCGCCGCCGAGCCGATGGCCGCCGCTGCGACCGGCCCGCCCGGGTCGCGCAGTCTGGCGCCGCGGCCTCCGCTCCAGCTTCCCTTGGGCGTCGACCCGGCCCGCCAGCCGCCCCGGAGTGCGACCGCCGTCCCCCCATCCGCCTGGGGCCCGGAACCGCGCTAAACTGTCCGGCTTACGACTGAACGCGACTCGGACATGCTGCAGACACTTCGCGACAAGACCTCGGGCTGGATCGCCACCGTGATCCTCGGCTTGCTGATCATTCCCTTCGCCTTCGTCGGCATCGAGCAATATCTCGTACAGCGCGTCGACAGCTCGGTCGCGCGGATCGACATGGCCCCGTCGTGGTGGCGTACGGCGCCGTCGTGGTGGCCGGCCTCGATGCTGTGGAAGCACGAGTCGATCGATGCGCAGGAATTCAATGCGCGCTTCCAGCAGGAACGCGATCGCCGCCGCGCCGCCGAAGGCGAGGCCTTCGATGCGCGCGAGTTCGAAAAGCCCGAGAGCAAGCGCGCGGTGCTGGAAACCCTGATCGACGAGCGCGTGCGCAAGCTCGCCGCCGAAGTCGACGGCCTGGCGGTCAGCGATGCGCTGGTCATCAAGACCATCCAGGCGGTTCCGGAATTCCAGGACAGCACCGGCAAGTTCAACCAGGAGCGCTACGTGCTCGGCCTGCAGATGCGCCAGCCGGCGCAGACCCCGACCGAGTTCGAACAGTTCGTGCGCGACCGCCTGATGGAATCGTTGCTGACCGGCGGCATCGGCCAGAGCAACTTCCTCACCCACGCCGAAACCGACCGCCTGATCAAGCTGATGGGCGAGCGCCGCGACGTCAGCCTGGTGATGCTGCCGGCCCCGACCCCGGACACCGGCGAGGTCAGCGCCGCCGACATCCAGAAGTGGTACGACAGCCATCCCAAGGATTTCCGCGCGCCCGAAAGCGTCAACCTCGAATACGTCGAGATCAACGGCGCGACCCTGCCGCCGCCGCCGCCGCCGACCGAGAAGGCCCTGCAGGACCGCTACGAGGCCGAGAAGAACCGCTTCATCGCCCAGGAACAGCGGCTGATCTCGCACATCCAGGTCAACGTCGCCCCCGGCGCCGATGCCGCGGCGCAGAAGGCCGCCGAGCAGAAGGCCGCGCAGCTCGCGGCGCAGGCCAAGGCCGCCGGCGCCGATTTCGCCGCGCTCGCCCGCGCCAACAGCGACGACCTCGGCTCCAAGGCCGCCGGCGGCGAACTGGGCTGGGTCAGCAAGGGCGATATCCCGGGCGCGTTCGAAGACGCCGCGTTCAAGCTCAAGGTCGGCGAAGTCAGTGCGCCGGTGAAGGACGACAGCGGCTGGCACGTGATCGTGGTGCGCGAGGTCAAGAGCGGCGACCAGCAGCCGTTCGCGCTGGTCCGCGACGCGCTGCTGCGCGAGGAGACCGAGGCCAGCCGCGAGCGCAACTTCAACGATTTCTCGGCCAAGCTGGTCGACCTGGTCTACAAGAACCCGACCTCGCTCGACGGCCCGGCCAAGGCGATGAACCTGCCGGTGCAGAAGATCGGCCCGGTCACGCGCGACGCCGCCGCCAACAGCGGCATCGGCGCCAACCCGGCGGTGATCCGCGCCGCGTTCTCCGACGCGCGCCTGCAGGACAACACGGTCAGCGACCCGATCGACATCGGCCAGGAGCACAGCGTGCTGATCCGGGTCGTCTCGCACACGCCGGAACGCGCGCTGCCGCTGGCCCAGGTCCGCGACAAGGTGATCGCCGCGGTGCGCGCCGACCGCGGCATCAAGGCCGCGCAGAAGGAAGCCGACGCATTGGTCGCGCGCATCAACGGCGGCGAAGCCATCGCCGCGGTCGCCGCCTCCAAGCAGCTGACCGCACCGGAAACGATCCCGGACGTCGCCCGCGGCATGCCGCTGCCGACCCCGGAAGTCAGCGAGGCCATCTTCGCCCTCAAGGCTCCGGCCGAAGGCAAGGTCGCCGCCGGCAAGGCCGCGCTCGACGACGGCCGCGTGGTCCTGTTCGCGGTCAACAAGGTCAAGCCGGGCAGCAAGTCGGACATCCCGGCGGCCCAGCTCGACATGCTGCGCACCCAGATCTCGCAGATGGGCGGTTACGAAGAAAGCCGAGAGCTGACCAAGGCGCTGCGCAAGCGCGTGCAGATCAAGGTGATCGAAGAAAACCTGCGCTGATCGTTACCGGCGTGCGGACGAGAAGGCCCGGCATTGCCGGGCCTTTTTTTGCCTGACCGAATCGTAATGACCGGTCGCTGCCGCGCGCATCGCGACGCCGATGCGCGCGGCTCTCAGACGGCGATCACAGGGGGCCGCGTTCCCAGGGGCCGGTGATCGCGAAGGTGATGCCCGGCGACTGCAGGTTGACGAACAAGGTGCGCGCGGCCGGGTCCCAGCAGGCGCCGCAGAATTCGCTGTCGCGGTAATCGCCTTCGGCGACGTGCTTGCCGGCGTTGGCGATCTGGGTCGAGGTCAGCTCAGTGTTGTTCTTGCACAGATAGAACGATTCGCCGCCGCGGGTCAGGCCGACCAGGCGCGTGCCCGGGCCGTATTCGTCGGGGCTGCCGGCCGGCGCCGCGTCCGGGTCCTCGCACAACACCACGCCGCCGCGCGCATTGACGGTGATGTTGTCGGGATTGTGCGCGGCGAGCTGGTGGCTGCTGACGAACAGCGCGCGCATGCGCTGGGTGAACAGGTCCAGCACCCACACCGCACCGTTGCCGCGGCCCTTGCGGCCCTGGGGGTCGGTGCCGTTGCTGGTGTCGACGATGAACAGCTTGCCGTAGCTGTACCAGATGCCTTCGCCGCGGCTCATGCGCAGGCCGCCTTCGCTCCAGGCCTGGGCGAACGGGCCGCTGAGGGTGTCGCCGGCGCCGATGTCGGGGAAGCCGCTCGGCGCGGCGATCGAGTCCAGGTCCGGATCGGGAATATCGACCCATTCGAGCTGGTATTCGGCGCCGATGCTCACCGCGGTGAGGTCGGCGTTGGGCTTGCCGCGCACCCGCGCGGCCTGCAGGCGGCCGCCGTGTTCGAGGGAGCCATGGCAGCCGGCGCGGCGGTTCGGGATGAAACGATAGAAGCCGGACTTGTTGCGGTCGTCTTCGGTCAGATAGACGATGCCGGTGCGCGGATCGATCGCCACCGCTTCGTGGCTGAAGCGGCCCATCTCGACGATCGGGCGGCCGCTGGTGCGTTCGCTGCGCGGGTCGACCTCGAACACGTAACCGTGCTTGTGACCGGTGCTGGACACCGCGTTGCTCTTGATCTCCTCGCAGCTCAGCCAGGTGCCCCACGGGGTCGGGCCGCCGGCGCAATTGACCAGGGTGCCGCCGAGGCTCGGCTCGACGCCGCGCCATTCGTCGCCGTGGCGGCCTTCGCCGGGGCGATAGCGCAGGGTGGTGGTGCCGCCGCCGGGTTGCCCGCCGCTGACGGTGCCGGTGTCGTACATGCCGGGCGCGCGGATCGGGCTGGAGCCGGCGCCTCGTTCGTGGTTGCGGATCAGGATCAGTTCGCTGCGGCCGTGGCCGCGCCCGTGCGGATGCTGGGCGCCGCGGCGCGCCGCGACCACGGCCATGCCGTCGTGGCGGTCCGGGCAGATCTGGCCATCGTCCATGCGATCGCCGCTCCAGGCGAACGAGCGATAGCTGAAGCCGCGCGGCAACTGCAGCAAGGGCAGGCCGGTGCTGAGGTCGGCGACCGGCGCCAGCGCGCCGTAGCGGCTCGGGACGGGGGAAAGCCGGGTCGGATCGGTCGCAGCGGCGGCCTGACGCGTGTACAACGCGCTCAGGCTGCCCATCGCGCCGATCGCCATGGCGGCGGCGCTGCTCTTGATGACCTGGCGGCGGGAGGGATCGAAAGCATCCATCGTGAAACTCCTGCGGGGCTGGGGTGGGGCGGGGGAACCCTGCACGCTAGGCCGGTGCGGTAACCGGAATATGACAACGCCGCGTCGGCGCCGGCGGGGCCGCGCGCGCTTGGCTACCATGCGCGCATGAAAAGCAGACTGATCGCCGTGGGCGAGCGAGCGCCGCGCTGGGTCGCGGAAGGCTTCGGCGAATACCAGAAGCGTCTCTCGCATTGGTTGCCGCTGGAGTTGGTCGAGATCGAACCCGGTCTGCGCGGCAAGGGCCGCGACGCCGTGCGCGCGACCCAGGACGAAGGCGCGCGGGTGCTCGCCGCTTTGCCGAAGAACGCCTGCGTGGTCGCGCTGGAAGGGCGCGGCCGCCTGTGGACCTCGGAACAGCTCGCGCAACGCCTGGAGCATTGGCGGGGCCAGGGCCGCGACCTGGCGTTCCTGATCGGCGGCCCGGAAGGGCATGCGCCCGAAGTGCTCGCGCGCGCCGACGAACAATGGTCGCTGGGGCCGCTGACGTTGCCCCACATGCTGGTGCGGCTGGTCGCCGCCGAGCAGTTGTACCGGGCCGCCGCGCTGCTGGCGAACCATCCTTATCACCGCGCCTGAGCAGCGCGCCTGAGCACCGCGCCTGAGCGGCGGATCGAGCGCGGGTCTGTGGACTCGATGCATCCGCAGCCCGGCGCGCGCGCGGCCACGACACGAATCGCTATCGACGGCTCTCGTCCCAGGAAAAAGCCCGGGCTTGCGGCCCGGGCTTCGGTTCGACGCGTCTATGAGAACTATTGATCCAGCTTGAACTCGATCGGCACCCGGCCGCGCGCCTGCACCGGCTGGCCGTTGCTCATCGCCGGCTGGAAGGTCCAGCGGCTCAGCACGACCTTGCGCGCGGCCTGGTCGAGCAGGCGATGGCCGCTGCTGCGCACGATGCTGACCTCGAGCGGCTTGCCGTCGACGCCGACCAGGATCTCCAGCTCGACCACCCCGGTCAGACCTTCGCGCACCGCCTGCGGCGGATAGCTCGGCGGCGGGTTCTTCAGGCTCTGCAGGACCGCGCCGGTCAGGGTCTGCGGCCCCAGGTCGATCTGCGGCGTGGCCCGGGCGACGGTCTCCGCGCCGGCGAAGTCCATCGGTTGCGGATCGGGGTTGTCGACCACGACCGGCGGGGCTTCGACCGGCTGGACCTGCGGCTGGACGATGGGTTGCTGCTGCTGCGGCTTCCGGACGACCTCGACCAGTCTCGGCGGCGGCGGCGGTGGTTCGACCAATACTTCCTTCTTGCGAAATTCAATCGGGATGATCGGTTCGTCCGGCGACACCAGCAAACGCGGCGCGCTCAGCGGGACCAGCATCAACATCAGCATCGCCGCGTTGAAGGCGATGGCGCCGGCGTTGGCGGCGATGCGGGTGCCGTCCAATGGCGTGTGGGAGTGAGAGGGAATCGCGCGAACCATGAGCTACCTCCTTGGCTTGTCTGACATCACTGACAACGTTCGGATACCGCCGGCGGGGTCGAGCCACAACATTGGTGCTGCGTCACAAAAATGCGCCGGCCGATTTTTAGATGCAAGCGCTTCTCGTTTGCGACTTTGGTCGGTCCGTGGCCCGTTCGGCGGCGATCCGCCGGGCTTGAAGGCGAGCGCCGGCCTGAAGAAATCGCCGGAGTTTTCGCTTCGGCGTGGCGTCCGCGCCGATGGTCCGCAGGGCGCTCGGGGCGCGAGAAATGCTGAATGGATGGCAACGCCGCTGCGACGGGCATGCGCTTGGCCACTTGCCGGCCGGGCCGGGTCGAGGTTGCCGCGCGCAAACGGAAGGCCCGCTCGCGCGGGCCTTCCGGGGTAGCTCAGCAGGCACGTGGTTCAGTGAGGCCGGCTCAGCGATCGGCCGGCTTCAACGAGCCGCCGGCTTTAACGATCCGCTGGGTCGGCACCGTTCTCGGGGTCGCGTTCCAGACCGCCCTCGTCGGGGTTCGGCGGCTTGCGCGGGTGCGGCTGGCGGGCGTCGTCGGGGTCGCGCGGCTGCGGTTCCGAATAGCCGGGGTTGCGGCCCGGCTTGGGGTCCGGCGCCGGCGGCGTGGTCTTGGTCGGGCCGGCCATGCTTACTTGCCCAGCTCGAAGACGACGTCGAGGGTCATCGACAGGGCGTTCTCGCCCGGCGCGATCGGCGTGTCGGCCGAGGCCTTCTCCATTCGGCCCATCGCCATCATCGGCATCGGCATCGGCGGCCCGAAGCGCCCGCTCTCGCTGACGCTGACGATCCGGCGGACCTTCATGCCCAGGGTCTTGGCGTACATCTCGGCGCGGGCCTGGGCCTTCTCGATGGCGCTGCGGCGGGCTTCGTCGTAGGCGACGTCCTTTTCCTTGTCGTCGATGTCGAAGCTGGGGCCGTTGATCTGGTTGGCGCCGGTGGCGACCAGGGCGTCGAGGATCTTGCCGAGCTTGGACAGATCTCGCACGACGATGTTGACGTTGTTGCTGGCCTGGTAGCCGGTGATCGCCGGCGGCTGGTTCTCGGCGTAGCGGTATTGCGGGTTGAGGTTGACCCCGCCGGTCTGGACGTCGCGGTCGGCGATGCCGGCGCCCTTGATCGCGGCGACGACCTTGCTCATCTGCTCGGCGTTGGCGCGCATCGCGGCATTGGCGTCGGCGGCCTGGGTGACCACGCCGGTCGACAGGGTGGCGATGTTCGGCGTGCGGCGCGCCTCGGCCTGGGCCGACACCGACAGCAGGGTGCCGTCGCTGGCGACGTAGGCGGGCGCGGTCTGGGCTTGGGCGGTCATGGCGGTGGCGGCTCCGAAGGCGAGGAATGCGGCGAGCGCCAGCGGGCGCAACGAAAAGCGGGGGGACGACTGTGGCGACGACCGGGTCATGTGGTGCTCCTTGAAGGACGAGGGCTAGGGTCTTGCTGAACTGGTGAACGAACCGTGATTCGTTGCGGGGTTTGCGAGGCTCGTCGTCGGCTGGCGCTCAGTCAGCGCGGGTTATGCTTTCGGCATGCTCTATCTTGCCTCCAAGTCGCCGCGGCGACGCGAATTGCTGACCCGCCTCGGCCTGGAATTCGGCGTACTCGATCTCGACGTGCCCGAACACCGCCAGCCCAACGAACCGGCACTGGACTACGTCCGCCGCGTCGCCCGAGAAAAGGCCGGCGCCGGCCTGCTGCAGGTGCTCGGCAATCCGACCGCGCTGGTGCTGGGCTCCGACACCGAGGTCGTGCTCGACGACGAGGTGTTCGGCAAGCCGCGCGACGCCGAGGATGCCGCCGCCATGCTGCGCAGGCTGTCGGGGCGCACCCACCAGGTGATTTCGGCGGTGTCGCTGGTCTCGCCTTCGCACGAGGCGCAGGCGCTGTCGGTCTCGCAGGTCAGCTTCGCCGAGCTCGACGAGGCGACGATCGCGCGCTACGTCGCCAGCGGCGAGCCCGAGGGCAAAGCCGGTGCCTACGCCATCCAGGGCGGCGCCGAAGTCTTCGTGCGGCATCTGGCCGGCAGTTATTCGGGGGTGATGGGGCTGCCGCTGCACGAAACGGCGCGGCTGCTGCGCGAGTTCGGCGTCGGCGGCTAGGCGCAGCGCCTCGTTCGACCGCAGCCCGGCTGCCGTACCGCGTTCCTTCCATCCGACGTTCGCCCGACTTGGGAACTGCCCGCCTCATGACTGAAGAAATCCTGGTCAACGTCACTCCGCGCGAAACCCGCGTCGCCGTCGTCGAGAACGGCATGCTGCAGGAGCTGCACATCGAGCGCGGCTGGCGCCGCGGCGTGGTCGGCAACATCTACAAGGGCAAAGTCCAGCGGGTGATGCCGGGCATGCAGGCGGCGTTCGTCGAGATCGGCCTGGAGCGCGCGGCGTTCCTGCACGCGGCCGACATCGTCAAGCACAACCCGGTCGGCGAAGGCGAGGGCGACGAAGCGCCGCTGCCGCCGACCCCGACCCGGCCGATCGCCGAGCTGCTGCGCGAAGGCCAGGAGATCGTCGTCCAGGTGGTCAAGGACCCGATCGGCAGCAAGGGCGCGCGCCTGACCACCCAGCTCAGCATCCCCTCGCGCTACCTGGTGCTGTTGCCGCGCACCCGCGTGGTCGGGGTGTCGGCGCGGATCGAGGACGAGGGCGAGCGCGCGCGGCTGAAGTCGCTGGTCACCACCCTGGCCCCGGCCGGCGACAACCACGGCTACATCGTCCGCACCAACGCCGAAAGCCAGCCCGAGGAAGCTCTGGCCGAGGACATCGGTTACCTGAGCCGGGCCTGGGCGCTGATCGCCGAGAAGTCGCAGAGCTCGAAGGTCGGCGAACGCGTCTACGAAGACCTGAGCCTGCCGCTGCGCGCGGTGCGCGACCTGATCCGCCGCGACGTCGAGAAGGTCAAGGTCGATTCGCGCGAGACCTGCGAGCGCCTGCGCAGCTTCGCCGCGCAGTACATGCCGGGGCTGGCCGAGAAGATCGAGCACTACACCGGCGCGCGGCCGATCTTCGACCTGTACGGGGTCGAGGACGAGATCCAGCGCGCGCTCGAGAAGGAAGTGCCGCTGAAGTCCGGCGGCTACCTGGTCATCGACCAGACCGAAGCGATGACGACGATCGACGTCAACACCGGCTCGTTCCTGGGTCAACGCAACCTCGAGGAGACCGTTTACCGGACCAACCTCGAGGCGGCGCAGTCGGTCGCCCGGCAACTGCGGCTGCGCAACCTGGGCGGGATCATCATCATCGACTTCATCGACATGACCGACCTGGAGCATCGCCGCCAGGTGCTGCGCCAGTTGGAAAAGGCGCTGACCCGCGATCACGCCAAGACCACGGTCTACGAATTCTCGCCGCTGGGCCTGGTGGAGATGACCCGCAAGCGCACCACCGAGAGCCTGGAGCGCCAGCTCAGCGAGGCCTGCCACGAATGCGGCGGCCGCGGCACCCTGAAGACGCCGGAGACGGTGACCTACGAAATCTTCCGCGAGATCGTCCGCCAGGTGCGCCAGTTCGACGCCGCGCGCCTGCTGGTGATCGCCTCGCCGAAAGTGGTCGCGCGCATCACCGACGAAGAATCCGCCGCGGTGGCCGAACTGGAGGAATTTCTCGGCAAGTCGATCCGCTTCCAGGCCGAGGACCAGTACGCGCAGGAGCAGTTCGATGTGGTTTTGCTCTGAAATGCTCGGGACTCGGGGTTCGGGACTCGGGACTCGCCAACCCGAGCCGAACCTCTCCGCTGTACGAGGCCCGTGTTCCGGGGCCCGAGTCCCGGCGGGACGCGGAGCGGCCCGCTGATGCCCACCCCCCTGCGCCGCCGCTTGCGCCTGGCCCGTCGTGGCGCCTTCTATGGCGTCGCGATCGTGCTCGTGCTGGTGGCGGTACTGTTGGGGGCGGCGAGCCAGGTGTTGCCGCTGGCCGAAAGCCACCCCGACCGCGTCGCGGCCTGGTTGAGCCAGCGCGCCGGGCGGGCGGTCGCGTTCGACAAGGTCGAAACCCAATGGACGCGGCGCGGGCCCTTGCTGCGCCTGGATGGGTTGCGCATCGGCGAGGGCAGCCAGGCCTTCACCATCGGCGATGCGGAAATGCTGGTCTCGGTGTACGCCGGCTTGTTGCCGGGGCAGTCGTTCTCGGAACTGCGCCTCAAGGGGCTCGACCTGACCCTGGAGCGCGGCGACGACGGCCGTTGGAAAGTGCGCGGCTTGCCCGGGCAGCAGGACGCGCGCCAGCGCGACCCGCTGTCGGCGCTCGAAGGCCTCGGCGAACTGCAGGTGATCGACGGACGGCTCGCGGTGATCGCGCCGTCGCTCGGCATCGATGCGCGGGTGCCGAAGATCGACCTGCGCTTGCGCGTGGACGGCAAGCGCGTGCGCGCCGGCGTGCGCGCCTGGCCGACGGTCGGCGTGGGCGGGGCGCCGTCGACGCCGCTCGACGCGGTGGTGGATTTCGATCGCGAGCGGGGCGACGGCCGCGCCTATGCCGGCGCCACCCGCGCCGACCTGACCGGCTGGTCGCCGCTGCTCAAGCTCGCCGGTATCCGGGTCGAGTCGGGCCAGGGCCGGGCCGAGGCCTGGGCCGAGCTGCGGGACCATCGCGTCGCTTCGGTGACGGTGTCGGCCGCGCTCGACCGCGTCGGTTTGCGCGCCGAGAGAGCGCAGCCCGCTGCGCCGCCCGCGGCCGATGCGCGAGTCGATTTCGAACACGTGGAAACCCTGTCGCGCTGGCGCCTGACCGACACCGGCTGGCGTTTCGATGCATCGAAGTTGCGGATCGGCAGCGGCGAGAAAGTACAGACCCTCGACGGCCTCGCCGTCGCCGGCGGCGAGCAGTACGCGCTGCGCGCCGAACGCATCGACGCCGGCCCCTTGATCGCGGTCGCCGCGCTCAGCGATGCCTTGCCGGAGCGTTTGCGCAACTGGTTCGAGACCGCCAAGCCGCGTGCGTCGCTGCGCGACATCGCGTTCAACGGCCGCCGCAACGGCCCGATCTACGCGAGCGCGAAGATCGAAGCGCTCGGTTTCGACGCGGTCGGCGATGCGCCGGGACTGCAGGGCCTGGCCGGCCGCTTCGAAGGCGACGGCGACGGCTTCACCCTCGAGCTCGACGAAGCCTCGCCGATGCGCTTCGACTGGCCGCGCGGTTTCGGCGTGCCGCATACGGTCAAGCTGCAGGGCCGGGTCGGCGGCTGGCGCGAAGGCGCGGGCTGGCGCGTCGGCACCACCGCCTTGCGCGTGCGCGGCGAGGATTTCGGCCTCAGCGCGCGCGGCGGCCTGTGGTGGCAGGGCGACGGCACCCGGCCGTGGATCGACATCGCCACCGACATCGACCCGACCCAGGTGCCGGTCGCCAAGGGCTTCTGGATCCGCCACCGGATGTCGGCGAAATTGGTCAACTGGCTCGACACCGCCCTGGTCGGCGGCCGCCTCACCGGCGCGCGCGCGGTGATCTCCGGCGACCTCGACGATTGGCCGTTCAACCGCAACAACGGCTTGTTCGAAGCCAGCGCGAAGCTCGAGGGCGCGGCGGTGAAGTTCCAGCCGGAGTGGCCGGCGGTCGAAGGCCTGGACGCCGACGTGCGCTTCGTCGCCGATGGCTTCAGCGTCGAAGGCAGCGGGCGCATCGCCGGCGTCGGCGTGCGCAAGATCGGCGCCGGCATCGATCACTACAAGGACGGTCATCTGCGCGTGCAGGCCGAAGCGGCCGCGGATGCGGCGCAGTTGCAGGCTCTGCTCAAGCAAAGCCCGCTGCGCAAGGATCACGCCGACACGCTCGACCATCTGCGCGCCAGCGGTCCGGCGCGGGTCGGTTTCGAGATGCAGATGCCGTTGCGGCCCAACAGCGCCACCCGCATCGCCGGCACGGTCGACCTGGACAACGCCAAGCTCGCCGATCCGCGCTGGAAGATCGCCTTCGAGCAAGTGCGCGGCCATGCCGAATACGGCCGCGGCGGTTTCCGTGCCGAAGATCTGGCGGTGATGCACGAAGGCGCGCCGGGCAAGCTGTCGCTGCGCGCCGGCGAGGAATTCGTGCGGGACCGCGGCAACGCGTTCGAGGCCGGGCTCGATGTGGTGTCCGGCGCCGACGAGCTGATCGCGCGCGGTCCGGACGAGCTGGCTTGGTTGAAGGCTTATCTCGACGGACGTTCGCTGTGGACGGTCGGGATCTCGATTCCGAGGACGGCGCGTGCCGCCGGCGCGACGCCGACGTCCGGCGTGTCCGCGCCTACGCCGACCTTGTTGCGCCTGCAGTCGAACCTGGTCGGTACCGCGCTGAGCCTGCCGCCGCCGCTCGACAAGGCCGGCGCGGCGAGCCTGCCGGCGACCGTCGAAACCCCGTTGCCGCTCGGCAGCGGCGATGTAAGGGTCGGCCTGGGCAACGTCCTGGCCCTGCGCGCGCGCACGGTCGCCGGCAAGACCGGCGTGCGCGTGGTGCTCGGCGCGAACCGCGTCGACGAAGCGCCGCCGGCCAACGGCCTGATCGCCACCGGCCGCGCCGCGACCCTGGAAGCGATCGACTGGATCGCGATCGCGCGCGGCGGCGGCAGCGGCGACGGCCTGCCGCTGCAGCGCATC
>NZ_JBPKJP010000091.1:0-16439 GCF_051217035.1 Lysobacter sp. 1R34A | reverse complement strand
GTCGCCGCGGCGACCGCGGCGGCATCGAGCGACCAGGCCGCGTAGCGCGGCCAGAACCCCGCCGGCAGATTCGCCGCCGGCGCGCTCGCGGTTCGCGCGCTCATGGGCGCCGCACTCATCGGTCGCGCGCGTCCCCGGTCGGGGCGTCGTCCTCGTCGTCGCGGTCGCGACGGTCGGAAGCCACCCACTTCGCGGCGATGATGCCGATCTCGTAGAGGATGCACATCGGAATCGCCAGCATCAGCTGCGAGACCACGTCCGGCGGCGTAATCACCGCGGCGATGACGAAGATGCCGACCACCGCGTAGCCGCGCGCTTCCTTGAGCTGGGCCGGGGTGACCCAGCCAAGCAGGGCCAGGATCACCAGCGCCACCGGCACTTCGAAACTGATGCCGAAGGCCAGGAACAGGATCAGCACGAAATCCAGGTAGGCGTTGATGTCGGTCATCATCGCCACGCCGACCGGGGTGACCTTGACCAGGAACCCGAACACCGACGGCAGCACCAGGAAGAAGGCGAACGCGCAGCCGGCGTAGAACAGCACCAGCGCCGACACCAGCAGCGGCAGGGCCAGGCGCTTTTCGCGCCGGTACAGGCCGGGCGCGACGAAGGCCCAGGCCTGGTACAGCAGCCAGGGCATGGTGACCATCAACGCGGCGAAGAAGGCCAGCTTGAGCGGCGCCGAGAACGGCGAGGCGACTTCGACCGCGATCAGCTGGCTGCCGGCCGGCAGCTTGGCCAGCAGCGGCGTCGCCAGGTAGTGATAGAGCTTGTTGGCGAACGGCAGGAAGCCGAGGAACACGACGATCAGGCCGGTCACCCCGCGCAGCAGGCGCGCGCGCAGTTCGATCAGGTGATCGAGCAGACGCGGTTCGGGCGAGGCCTCGTCGGCGGGGCCGCCGGCCTGCGGCGCGCGGGAGTCAGCGTCGCTCATCGGTCGGGGTCTTGGGAGAAGGGCGATAGTCCGGCAAGGCGGCGCTGGCGTAGTCGTGGGTCGGCGGCGCGGCTTCGTTCGGTGCGGCTTCGTCCGGTGCGGCTTCAACCGGTGCGGCTTCGGTCGCCGTGGCATCGCCGGCGGCGCCGACCGGCGCGGCGATGCTGCGGTTCATCGCATCGACCTCCTCGCGCATGGCCCGGCCGCTGTCGCGCAACTGGCCCTGCGCGTCGCGCAGGTCGTCCTGGGCCTGGCGCAGGCTGCGCTTGAGGTCCTCGTCGGCGATCTCGTTCTCGAGCTCGGACTTGACCGAATACCACTGCGCGCGCGCGCGCCTCACCCACAGGCCGGCGAAACGCGCGGCTTTGGGCAAGCGTTCGGGACCGAGCACGATCAAAGCCACGATCGCGATCACGAAGACTTCCGAGAAGCCTATGTCGAACATGGTCTGGGGCGGGCCTGCGGAAGGGCGGAGCGCGTCGGGGCCGCGAGCGTCAGCGCGGGGTGTGCTCGTCGTTGCGCGAGGACGATGTCTTGTCGGAGGCGTTGTCGTTACGCGTTTCGTCGTTGAGCTGCTGCGTCGGCTTGTCGTCGTCGTGCATGCCCTTCTTGAAGCCCTTCACGGCTTCGCCGACGTCTTTGCCGATGTTGCCCAGACGCTTGGTGCCGAAAACCAGAACGACGATCAGCAGGACGACGACCCAGTGAATCCAACTCATGCTGCCCATGGCGGTGTCCCGTTAAACCCGTTGATAGTGGATGAGAACCTCAAGCCGGCTGGTCCGATCAGCGCGTCCGCGGCCGGCGCGATGCGCTGCGCGCAACCGGGTCCGTGAGGATACCGCAACCTTTGTAACAGAAGGTTGCGACCCCGGCCGCTCGACGAGATCGAGTGAGGCCGGTTGCGGGCAATGCGTCCGCGGTCACGCACTGGGGCGGCGCGACCGTGCCAGAACGGTCACGCGCCCGGCTTGTGAGCGAATCCGTACTGGTCCGGAGCGGTCCGATGCGGTCCGCACCGATCCGGGCAGCGACCGATCAGGGCAGCGGTTCGACCTTGGCCGGGTTGGCCGGCACGGTCTCGAACGGCTGCGGCTGGCCCTGAACGGGCTGCGGCTGGGCCGGCTCGGCCGGGGCCAGGCGCACCCGCGCCGGTTCGGCCGGAGCGGGTTGGGCAGGCGCCGTGCCGCCTTCGGGATACACCGTGGCGCCGAGCGCGGGGCGCTGGTCTTCGGCGGTGCGGTTGGCGCGCGCAGTCGCGCTGGCTTCTTCGAGGCGGTCGCGGAAATCGACCACGGCGGTGGACGGCTGGCCGTTGGCGCGGCCCTCGAAAATCATCCGCGGGGTGCTGCCTTCGCCGTAGACGGCCTGGTTGGCGTCGTCGTCGATCGACAGCGCGGCGCCGTCGAGGGCGATGCCGGCGAACAGGCCGCGCGCGCGCGACCACGACCAGATCTCGGCCTTGAGCTGGCCGTCGGTGGCGGCCGCGGCGGTGCGGCCGACCGGGCCGGCGGCGACGCTGGCGTCGGCGCCGAGGGTGACCTTGCCGTTGACGATCGAATCCAGGCCGCGGTCGCCGCGGAACACCAGCACGATGTCGGAGGACTGCACGCCGGCCTGGAAGCCGAAGCTGCCGCCGGTGAGTTTGACGAAGCTCGGGTTCGACCAGGTGCCGTCGGGATTCTTGACCGAGACCAGGCCGTGGCCGCGGCGGCCGCCGACCACCAGGCCGATCTTCAAGGTGTCGGGCACCACGACTATCGCGCGCGCCTCGTCGAACAGCTTGTCGGGGATCGAGGATTCGGGAATCTGCTGGATGTCGCCGAGCACACGCACCGCATCGCGTGCGCGTTGATCCTCGGTCGGGCCGGCCACGGCGGCGGTGGCGGCGATACCCAGGCTCAGGGCGAGACTCAGACTCAGGACGCGAGGCAAGGAACGGGACATGGGGACTCCGGCGGACGGCGGCAGTGAATCATGTTCGGAAGTAGAACACGCTCGGCGCGCTCGACGGTACGTCGCATCGACCTGGTGCCGGCTCGCGGCGCGGTTCGGGCAGGTCGCGAACGCGCAGCGGGCACGTTCATCGTAACGGACCCGATTGCAGGACCGAGCCCAGGGCGAGGCTAGCGACACGGCGATGAATCGTCGCGGAATTCCGGCTGCAGGCTCGCGCCGCGCGCGGCCCGGCGTGCGCGATCCGGACTCGGACACCGACGTTCAACGCGTCGGCTTCGGCGAGGCCGCCGCGGAATCGAGCAGGTCCGACACCCAGTGCGCGAGGTTCAAGGTGAACTGGTAATTGCGCTCGGCGCCGGGCGCATTCATGCCCATCGGGCGCCGTTCGGCGCCCTGCACCTGGGTGCCGAACATCGCCGCTTCGCCGAGAAAGGCCGCGCGCCCCTTGCCCGCCCGCATCACCGCGCCCTGCAACCAGCCGCCGACCGGGACGCGCACGGTGTCGGCGTCGAAACGCCAGGCCCGCTTCGGCATCAGCGAGACATAGCCCTGCGGCAGGGCCAGCAGCGGCTCGGCCTTCGCCGCGCCCGGAACGCCTGGCCGGTGAAGCTGCACCTGTACGACCGCTTCGGATTCGTTGCGGCCGCGCACGATCGCATGCCCGCGCAGGCTGCCGTCTTCGACGCGAAACAGACCAGGCCGCTGGAAGATGTCGGCGCGGCACGCCGGATCGGCGTCGTAACCGGGCATGGCGAAGCCGTCGTTGAACGTCATTCCGAACGCCGCCGCAAGCTGCCGCCGCGCCCGCCAGCGGCAGGCTCGACACCAGCGCTTTCTCGAACATGCCTTCGTTCTCCCGGGCCGACATGCGCGCTCACGGCAAGACACTAGCGCGATCCCGCGCACCGCGGCCACCGCCAGACTCGGCAAGGTCGGCCGGCGCAGCGGCCCGGCCGGCGCAGCGCCTGCCTGCCTATCGGTGCGATCGAAAACTTCGATCCCGCGGAGATTTCGCTGGCGGGGCGACGGGTGTCATCCTATGCCCATGCCCGCAACCGCCAGCCTCGCCGACCGCGACAGCCCCCCTACCGCCGATACCGCCGTGGTCCTGGTCAATCTCGGTACCCCCGAGGCGCCGAACACGCGCGCGGTGCGCCGTTATCTGTCCGAATTCCTGCACGACCGCCGCGTCGTCGACATGAGCCGCTGGCTGTGGTGCCCGCTGCTGCATTTCGCGATCCTGCCGCTGCGCAGCGGCAAGGTCGCCAACAAATACGCCAGCGTCTGGCTGCCGGAAGGCTCGCCGCTGGCCGTGCACACCCGCCGCCTGGCCCAGGCCGTCCAGCACGAACTGCCCGAGGTGCGCGTGCTGCACGCCATGCGCTACGGCCAACCCTCGTGGAAGCAAGTGCTGCAACGGCTTCAGGCCGAGGGCGTGCGGCGGGTACTGGCGCTGCCGCTGTATCCGCAGTATTCGACCTCGACCACCGCCTCGGTCGGCGACGTGCTCGGCCGCGCCGAGGGCCTGGCGACGCGCATGGTCGACCACTATCACGACGACCCCGAGTGGGTCGCGGCGGTCGCCGATTCGATCCATCGTCACCGCGCCGCCCACGGCCCGGGCGAGCATCTGCTGTTCTCGTTCCACGGCCTGCCGCAGCGCTTCGTCGACAGCGGCGATCCTTATGCCCGCCAATGCCAGGCCAGTGCGCGCGCCATCGCCGAGGCCCTGCACCTGCCCGACGAGGCCTGGACCCTGAGTTACCAATCGCGCTTCGGCCGCGAACGCTGGCTGGAACCCTCGACCGTCGACACGCTGTCGGCGCTGACCGCCCGCGGCGTCAAGCGCGTCGACGTGATCGCCCCCGGCTTCGCGGTCGACTGCCTGGAAACCCTGGAAGAGGTCGCGATGATGCTGGCCGAGGACTTCGCCGAACACGGCGGCCAATTGCGCTACATCCCCTGCCTCAACGAATCGCCGGCGCATGCAGCGCTGCTGGCCGGCATCGCCCGGCGCGAACTCGGGGCCTGGGGCCGATGACGACGCTACAGGAATTCGCCGTCGACAGCGTGTTCGGCCGCCTCGCCGGCCTGCGCAACGGCCATATCGGCGCGCCGCGCCTGCTCGCCCTGCACGGTTGGCTCGACAACGCCGCGAGCTTCGTGCCGATCGCGCCCTGGTTCGAAGGCTTCGACCTGGTCGCCCCGGACCTGCCCGGCCACGGCGCCAGCGCGCATCTGCCGCCGGCCGCCGACTACACCCTGATCGCCGCCGCGCGCGCCGCGCTCGCGGTCGCCGACGCGCTCGGCTGGGATCGCTTCCACGTACTCGGCCATTCGCTCGGCGGCGCCACCGCCAGCGTGATCGCCGCGGCCACGCCGCAACGTGTCGACCGGCTGCTGCTGATCGAAGCGCTGGGCTCGCTGGCCGAGCCCGAGGACCGGGTCGCCGCGCGTCTGCGCGAGGCCTTCGCTGGCCAGGCCGCGCTGGCCGGCAAGCGCTTGCGCGTGTTCGGCGACATCGCCACCGCGGTGCGTGCGCGCATGACCGCCAACGGCCTCAGCGAACCGGTCGCGCGCCTGCTGGTCGAACGCGGCGTGGCGCCGGTGCGCAGCGACGACAGCCAGGGCGGTTTCGTCTGGCGCAGCGATCCGCGCCTGACCCTGGCCACGGCCATCCGCATGAGCGAAGCGCAGATGCGCTCGCTGATCGCAGCGATCGAAAGCCCGACCTGCATGGTCTGGGCCGACCCGGCCCAGCCCTACATGCCCGACGAACTGCGCCGCGAACGCGCGACCCTGCTGCCGCGCGGGGAAATGCACGTGTTGGCCGGGACCCATCACCTGCACATGGAGCAGCCGCGCGAAGTCGGCGAACTGCTGCGCGCTTTTCTCGGCGGCTGACGACGCCGACGAGCCGCACCGGCCGAGCGCCGGCTTGCGTGACGGCGGGTCAGCCGGCCGCGACCAGGCGGCGCAGGCCGGCCTTGAGGCTGCGGCCGCAGGCGCGGAAGTACTCGCGCTGATCGCGCCAATCGTGGCAACGCGCCTCGACCTCGCGCCAGAACGCGCGCGAATGGTCGGCATGGATCAGATGACAGAGCTCGTGCACCAGCACGTACTCGAACGCCGGCGGCGGCGCCAGCACCAGCGACAGGTCCAGGGTCAGCCCGCCGTCGGGGGCGAGCGAGCCCCATTGCGAGGACATCACCCGATAGCGCAGCCGCGACGGCGCGCGCGGCAGGCCGGGCAGGTACTTCGGCAGCCAGCGGCCGACGTCGGCGCGCGCCTGGCCTTCGTAGAAATCGCGCAGGGCGCGCTGCAACGCGACCGCATTGAGCGCCTCGGGCGCGGCGATGTCGACCGCGTCCTCGCTCAGTTGCAGACGCAGGTAACGCGCGACTTGCCAGCGCACCGGCCACTGCGCGCCCCGTAGCGGAATCGTCGCCTCGACGTGCGGCTGCAGGCGGGTCGCATCGCTGCCGGCCTGGGCGATCTGCGCCAGCAGCCAGTCGCCGTGTTCGATCACGAAGCGCTGGCCGGCGACTTCGCTGGCGCGCATCGGCAAGGTCAGGCGCGGACCGCGTTCGTCGACGCTGAGCTTGATCCGGCGCGCGCGAGGATCGCGCACCCGCAACACTTCGACGATACGGCCGTTGCCGAGATCGATCGCGAGGGTTTCGCGCGAGACCGTGCGCGAGGCGGCTTGCGGCTGGCCGCTCAGCAGGCGCCGGAGGCTCGTCATGGGTGGGGGACCGCCATGGCCGAAGCATAACGCCGCGGGCGTTGCGCGGAAGCGACAACGAAGAAACCGGACGGCGGGATGCGAAGCGGTCCGACCCGGCGGGCAGACTTTCGACGCCCTGGCCGCATATGCGCCCTCATCCCAACCCCTCGCCCGCGAGCGGGTGAGGGGCTTACAGCGCAGGTGAAGCCGCGTGGGCTCAGGCTTCGACCTTGCTCAGCTTCAGCGCCGATTCCAGCACCCGGAACAGCCGCTTCACTTCCGCGCTCATCAGCGCGAAGCGCGCGTCGAGTTCGGCGCGCAGACCATCGCCTTCGCTGTGTTCGAGCTGGTCCACGGCGCCGTCGAGCAGCTTGAACTTGCGCACCACCAGGTCTTCGCCGATCACGAACGAAACGTGGTCGTCCAGGGTCAGCGCCAGGCGGGTGACCTGCTTGCCGGTTTCCAGGTGCTTGGCGATCTCGTCGCTCTCCAGTTCCTGGCGCTGGCACTTGACCACCGCGCCCTGGTCGACCGGGTCGCGCAGTTCGCATTCGTCGCCCAGGCTGATGCCGTCGGGCAGTTCCTCGCCGGCCACCCAGCCGGTCAGGATCGAACGCGGGGCGATCTCGGCGTTCAAGGGCAAGGCCGGGAAGCTGCCGATCGCGCGGCGGATCTCGCTGATCACGTTCTCGCCCGACTTGCGGCTGGAGGTGTCGACGATCACCAGGCCGTGTTCGAGATCGATCATCGCATCCGTGCGGCTGGGCTTGATGAAGGCGCGCGGCATCAGGTCGACGATCAGCTCGTCCTTGAGGCGCTTGCGGGTGCGGCCGCCGGGCTTGCGGCCTTCCTTCTGCTCGATCTCGGCCAGCTTCTTGGCCAGCATGTCGTTGATCACCGAACCCGGCAGCAGGCGGTCTTCGCCGCCGACGGTCAGCCAGATCGCATCGCCGATGCGGTTGCTCATCATCGCGTCCTCGGCGTCGCGGCCGAACGGCGAGATGAAACCGCGCGAGGACAGCTCGAGCGGGCCGACCGGCTTGAGCCGGCACTCTTCGAGGCCTTTGTCGAGTTCGTCGAACTTGTGGGTGGTGGGAAAGCGGAAGAAGGTCAGATTGCGAAAGAACATCTAGGCAGCCGGGAATAAGGAAAGTATTAGGGATCGGCGGCGTGGCGCCGCGCTTACGGAGCGGCGCCTCATCCAGCCTGCGCTTGGTTCGTGTCGGCCGGCGCCTCGTCCAGCCACACCGGCGCGTGCGCGGCCGGCACGCCGCCGGCGCGGCCCAGGCCGAGGAAATCGAACAGTTTCGGATCGCTCAGCTGCGAGGGACGGATGTCGCCGAGCGCGCGCGAGATGGTCTCGATACGGCCGGGCGTCTCGCGCTCCCAGGCGTCCATCATCCGCTTGACCTGCTTGCGCTGCAGGTTCTCCTGCGAACCGCACAGGTTGCACGGGATGATCGGGAAACCCTTGATCGCGGCGTAATCGACGATGTCGTCCTCGCGCACGTAGGCCAGCGGCCGGATCACCACGTGCTTGCCGTCGTCGGACAGCAGCTTGGGCGGCATGCCGCTGAGCTTGGCGTGGAAGAACAGGTTCAGGAAGAAGGTCGCGACCAGGTCGTCGCGGTGATGGCCCAGGGCGATCTTGGTGAAGCCCTGCTCCTCGGCATAGGTGTACAGCGCGCCGCGGCGCAAACGCGAGCACAGCGAACACATGGTCTTGCCCTCGGGCACGACCCGGGTCACCACCGAATAGGTGTCCTGCTCGAGGATCTTGTACGCCACCCCGATCGATTCGAGATACGCCGGCAACACGTGCTCGGGGAAATCCGGCTGCTTCTGGTCCAGGTTCACCGCGACCAGTTCGAACTTCACCGGCGCCTTCTTCTGCAGCTGCAGCAGAATGTCGAGCAGGGTATAGCTGTCCTTGCCGCCGGACAGGCAGACCATGACCTTGTCGCCCTCTTCGATCATGCCGAAGTCGGCGATGGCGCGGCCGACCTGGTGACGCAGGCGGGTGGCGAGGCGTTCGCCTTCGCCGCCGCGGCGGGCGTCGGCGCGGGCGGGACGGGTGGGTTCGGCGAGAGGCAGGACGATGCTCATGAGGGCGCCAATTCTACGCTACGGGTCGGTGAACACCGCCCGCGCGCCGGCCGGAGGGCCGATGACGTCGGTCATGGCGGCGCGTTAAGCTGGTGCGCATGACCGTAAGCGCCGATCCCTCCGAGACCGCCCGCCAGCTTGCCGAGCTGCGCCAGGAACATCGCGATCTCGACGCGGCCATCGACCGCCTGGCCCTCGATCCGCAGGCCGACGAACTGACGGTGAAGCGCCTCAAGAAGCGCAAGCTCTGGCTCAAGGACTGCATCGCCCGGCTCGAAAGCGCGCTGATTCCCGACGAACCGGCCTGAGCCGCGACGGCCGCATCGCGTATTGAGACCGCACTCGCTGCACCGCCTTCGCCCTGTGATAGGGTGCGGCCACTCGATCGGCAGACAGCGGCATGGCGAACAAGGACGAACTGGTCCAGACGGCACGCAACCCCTGGTGGCAGGGCGCTGCGGCCTTGGCGCTCGTGGCCGTCGTCGCCACCGCCGCGCTCGGCGGTTTCGGCCAGGCCAAGAGCAAGCCCCTGCCGGAATACAAGGCCGGCCACCGCTACCAGGGCGGCGCCCTGGCGGTCACGCCGCTGCGGGCCTGGGTCGCGCGCTACAAACCCGGCGGCCGGGTCGACGCCTACAACCCGAAGACCTATCTGGTGCTGCAGGTCGAAGTCGAAAACCGCACGCCGCGCAGCTTCAGCGCGTTCGGCTACCCGCAGCAGGACCTGATCCTGGTGTCCAGCAAGCGCGAACCGATCGAGTCGGACCTGCTGATGCGGTCCGACGACCACTCCGTCGCCGGCGACCTGCATCCGCGCCTGAAGCAACGCATCGACCTGGTCTGGACCTTGCCGAAGAATTACGTCTATACGCCGCAGGCGACCTTCGGCGTGTTCGCCCGCGCCTACAAGGCCAAGGCCTATCTCAACGACGAGGGCGCCTGGGTCCAGGGCAAGCCCGCCGCCAAGTACGCGATGGCCGTGCAGGACCTGCGCGACCGGGCGGTGGCGCCGTGAGCGCGCCCGCCGCACACCGCGCCTGGCGCCTGCCGCGCTGGCGTTGGCGCGACGCGCTGTGGATCGTCCTGGCCCTGGTCGCGGTGGTCGCCCTGCGCAAGGGCGAGTCCAGCTACGAACAGCGCGACACGCCGCTGGTGCAGCGCGCGCAGGGGCTCGGCCGGGTCGAAGGCCGCAACTTCGCGGTCGACGTCAGCGGCTTCAAGACCGCGCACGCCTACCTGCTCAAGGGCGACTACAGCCATCCCGAGGACTATCTGCTGCGCACCCCCGGGGTGTGGCTGTCGGTGGTCGCCAAAGTCGAAGCGCTCGAGCGCAGCGGTTACGTCGGCGCGCAACTGCGCACCCGCGACGGCCTGACCTACGTCGCCTCCAGCCAGGACCGGCCCAAGCTCAAGGGCGTCAACCTGCGCGAACGCGTGGTCGCGCCCGGGCTGCCGGAAAGCGGCGCCTGGTTCTTCGAAGTGCCGGTCGACCGCCTGGAGGGCGCGCACCTGCAGTTCTACTGGGGCAACGGCCTGCCGAACGGCGGCGACAGCCTGGTCGACGTCGACCTGGGCATCGACGCGGCGCGCGCGCGCAAGCTGATGGCCGAAGCCAAGCCGGTACTGGACCTGCGCCCATGAACGCCACGATGCCCGACTCCAGCGACCTCGACCGCAGCGCCTTGCCGGGCGGATGGTGGCGCCGCAACGCCCTGTGGCTGCTCGGCACCCTGGTGCTGGGCGCCTGGGCGATCTATGCGCCCTACCGCGAGGCCTTGCAGGCGTACCAGAACCGCCACCCCTCGCACGCCATCGACGTGCCCAAGGGCGAGTGGGCGCACTACGAAGGCGCGCGGTGGCGCCTGGTTTCGGCTGAAGCCCTGGCCCCGCGCGACCCGCGCATCGGCGGCTCGGTGCGCAAGGACGCCGGGGTCTTGCTGCTGCAGTTCGAAGTGATCGCCGATTCCGGCACCCAGGCCAAGCACCTCGACCTGTGCAAGGGCCAAGTCTCCGACGCGCAGGGCCGGCTATGGGATGCGAACCCGGCCGGCCTGCCGCGGCTGAGAGGCCCCAAGCTGCCGACCACCTGCGGCAGCGGACAGGACGCGCAATACAAATCGATCATCGCCCTGCCGGGCCGACCGTTCCGTTTCCAGCACGCCTATCTGTTGCCGCGCACGCAGCGGCTCGACGGATTGCAGGCGCGGATCGACCTGCGCAACTCGCAGACCTCGAAGGGCCGGTACCTGCGCTTCGCGCTTTGACCGTTTAAATTCTTGGTTTCGATTCGCCTGGCTGATTCGTGCGAACTGATGGGCACTACCTCATCCGCACCGTCCTTGCCCGTGTAGGAGCGGCGTAAGCCGCGACCGCGGAACGCGCGGAGATAACGAGGCCATCGGCCTTCGTAGAAGGCGGCGTGCTTTCGCCGGGGTAGGAGCGGCGCAAGCCGCGACATCGCTGCTGCGGGCTTGCGGCGCACGCTTCAAAAAAGATCCGGATCAAGATCGAACCCAAAGCTTCCGCCACTAAAGCGGCGGGTTACTTTCTTTTGTCTGAAGCAACAAAAGAAAGGTAACCAAAGAAGTTGCTTTGTTTTGAATCGCAGGCCCGCACGAGCGGTGCATGCGCGGTGATTTTGATACGGGACCTCCCTGTCCCGATGAAAAACGGCGCGCATCCCTGCGGGCCGCCCTCTGGGTCTTCTATGGCCTCGCTAGTGCGAAGCTGCGCACAGCAACAGCACGGCAACGGCTAAGGGCTAGAACTCAAGCCGCTCGCGGCAACCTCGCGATGGCGCGATCGAACGTCGCCGCCAACAATACGACCCGCAATACATCGGTAAAAAACGAAGTGCGGAACGACAACGGCGTATTGAGGAACACCGCCAAGGGCTGGCCGACCACGCTCTGCCATTCGCGATCCTGCGGCCCGACCACGTGCTCCATCAGGCGCCACGACCACGAGTCGATGAACGACAGCAGCTGCCAGCACACGCACAGGGTCAACAGGGCCGGCAGGCCGGCGCGCAGCACCAGGCGCAGGCTGTTGACGACCGGGACGCCCTTGCTGGTCCAGCCGGCGCTGGCCTTGTCGGCAAGAATGCGCAAGCTGAAATGCATGGCCTTGAAGCGTGCGCTGACCTTGCCCAGGGTTTCGTCGGCGTCGTCCAGGCGTTGCGCGCGGCGCAGGTCGATGCCGTAGATGATCGCGGTGATCGCCAGCCAGATCAGCGGCAGCGCCACCGCACCGGCCGCGGTGCTCACGTAGTCCCAGACCGGCACGATGCCGCGCTTGGCCGGGGCCAGCAGCTTGAACGCCGACATGGGGTCGTCCCACCACTGGGTCACCGCGGCGTAGACCACCCGCTCGTGCCACCAGTCCTTCAGGCCGTTGACGGCCTGGGCGATGGCGGCGACGCCGACGAACACCCAATAGGCCTCGCAGCTGGTCGCGATCACGTTCCACAGCGCATGCCCGGTGGCTTCCGCGCGGCGCTTGCTGAACCAGCGCACCGCCCAAGCCACCGCGAGCGCGATCCACAGGCCCTTGAGCTTGAGCACCTCGTTGAGGTTTTCCTTGTCCCAGACGCTGAAGACGTAGGCGGTGCGGAAGTTGCGACGGAGGTCTTCGAGCAGGCCCCAGCCGGCGTAGTAGGCGAAGAACGGCAGCATCGCGATGGCCAGCGCGGTGATCCATTGCTTGCGCACCGCCGCGGTATCCGGCGTGGTCGCGCCGCCGGCGAGCATCGGCAGCGACGGCCGCAGCGACTGGAACATCAGGATGGTGCCGGCGAGCTGGGTCACGATCAGCACCGACAGCACCGCGAACGACAACAGCACCGAACGCTCGCCGAGCTTGACCGCCAACCCCATCAGCAAGTCGTAGCAGACCCGCTGGGCGAAGAACCAGAACGCCAGCGCCGGCCAGTGACGCCACAGCAAGCGCGCAGAGAGCAGCGGGATCTCCAGCCAGGCGTTGCCCCGCGCGGACGCATCGACGGCGCCGGCATCGGCGGAAGACGGGGAAGGTACCGACAGCGTCGGCGTGGACAGCGAGGACGTGGACATCGACGGCAGCCGGGCGGGAACCCGGCGATGGTACCCGGCTGTCGTCGCGGTTGGCAGTGGCCGGGGTCGGCGGACCGGTCCGGCGGTCCCGCCAATGTCGGTGCCGGTGCCGGTGCCGGTGTCGGTGTCGGTGTCGGTGTCGGTGTCGGTGTCGGTGTCGGTGTCGGTGTCGGTGCCGTTGCCGTTGCCGTTGCCGTTGCCGTTGCCGTTGCCGTTGCCGTGATTTTGATCTGCTGCTTTGCCGGTCAAAAGGAGACCCGTAGGGCGGCCCGCAGGGATGCGGGCCGTGCGCAAGCAGGCCATGGATGGCCTGTCTGGAGCATCCCGGCGTCGGCTTCGATCGTGCGGGCTGGTGCCCTTGCAGGGAGAGCCCTTTTCTTTGGTTAGCTTTCTTTTGGGCTTAGCAAAAGAAAGTAACCCGGCCGCGTCAGCGGACGGAAGCCCTAGACCTTGATGTTGCTTCAACGCCCTGCAGCCAGAGTCGCACAGCCCCAATCGCGCGGTCGCGGCTTGCGCCGCTCCTACCCTGGAGCCGCCGCACCTGCATGTCGCTACGAATTTATCCCTGTAGGAGCGACGTGAGTCGCGACCACGGAACGCGCAGAGATAACGAGGCCATCGGCATTCGTAGAAGGCGGCCTTCTTCGGCCAGGGTAGGAGCGGCGCAAGCCGCGACATCGTCGTTACGGTCTTGCGGCGTATCTTTCAATTAAGATCAAGATTAAACCCAAAGCTTCCGCCACTAAAGCGGCGGGTTACTTTCTTTTGTCTAAAGCAACAAAAGAAAGATAACCAAAGAAAAATGCTTTTTTCTTGAATCACAGGCCCGCACGAGCGACGCCGACGCAGGGATTTTTCATACGGGACCTCCCTGTCCCGATGAAAAACGGCCCGCATCCCTGCGGGCCGCCCTCCGGGTCTTCTATGGCCTTCGCTAGTGCGCAGCTACGCACAGCAACGGCAACGGCAACACAGAAGCGTCGCTATCGATAGGCAGCCAACGCCCGCCACGAGATGCGCAGCCGCGGCTTACGCCCCTACCGGGGAAACGGGACCTTCAGAGATATACGAAGGAGCGGCCAACGCCCTCAGGCGCTCGCCGGGTCCTGCGTCGCCGGCTTCGCCGCCATCTCCGGGCTGATCTTCTCGATGGTGTGCCGCAACTCGCGGCCGAGAATGACCTTGGCGTCCTTCGCCCAGGCGTCCAAGCGCTGGTCGAAGGCGAGCTTGCCTTCGCTGTCGGGCCAGACCAGGCGCAGCTCGCGCAGTTTCTGGATGAAGCCGCGGAACAGGGTCTTGTCGAAAAACTCCGGCGCGGCCGGCGCGTACAGCAGCGACAGGCGCTGGGCGGCGAGCTGGCACAGACTTTCGAGTTCGCCGGCCGACATCGTGCCGGGGCCGTTCTTCACCAGCACCGAAATGGCGATGTAGTAGCGCTCGAAAGCCTGCTGCAGGGAGTGGCCGATCGCGCGCAAGCGGAATACTTCGTCGGTCTGGCCGGCGTTGCGGGCGAGGATGCCGCCGTCGTCGTCGCTGACCCGTTCGAGCAGGCCGGAACGGACGAACACATCGACCGTGCGCACCAGGCGCTCGGCGAATTCGTCCTCGGTCCACGGCAGGAACAGCTCGGCCTGCAGGAACGGGTACACGCTGCGGCCCAGGCGCAGCACGCCGGCCAGGCTCATGCGCCGGTTGTGCTGGAAGCAGCAGGCGATCCACGAAGCCGCGGTGAACAGGTGCAGGACGTTGTTGCGGAAATAGCTCAGCAGCACCGCCTTGTCGTCGCCGTCGACGCCGAGCACGTCGCCGAGCGGATGGGCGATGCGTTCGAGCACGTTGATTTCTTCGCCGTGGGCGACGATTTCCTGCGGCGTGTGCGGGGTGACGGTGACGCGGTCGGAGTACGGCAGCTCGGCCAGCAAGGTCTTGGACAGGGCGATCTGCGCGAGCAGGTCGGCCTCGCCCATCGCGTGCTTGGGCGTCGACAGCAGGGCCAGCGCGAGCAGGTTGATCGGGTTGACGTCGGCGGCGCGGTTGACGTTGACCTGGATCTGCTCGACGACCGCATCGACCGTCGCCGACAGCCAGCTCGGCTTGTCTTCCTCGTCGAGCGGGCGGCCGTCCCATTCGGGCGCGTGCCGGGCGAGCATGTCGTTGAGCCGGATCGGCTCGCCGAAGTTCACCACGACCTGGCCGTAGTTCGAACGCAGCACCTTGGGGATGCCCCACAGCAACTGCCAGATCGATTCCTTTTCCTTCGGCTTGCCGGACAGCTCGTCGAGGTAGCTGTTGCCTTCCATGAGCTTTTCGTAGCCGACGTAGATCGGCTGGAACAGCACCGGCCGGGTCGGCTGGCGCAGGAAGCCGCGCACGGTCATCACGATCATGCCGCCCTTCGGCGGCAGCAGCCGGCCGGTGCGCGAGCGCCCGCCCTCGATGAAATACTCGATCGAATAGCCGCCCGACACCAACTGGGCGACGTACTCGCTGAGGATCGCCGAATACAGCGCGCTGCCGCGGATGCTGCGGCGGATGAAGAAGGCGCCGCCCTTGCGCAGGATGGTGCCGACCACCGGCAGGTTGAGGTTGATGCCGGCGACGATGTGCGGCGGCACGATGCCCTTGGTGTAGAGCAGGTAGCTCAGCAGCAGGTAGTCCATGTGGCTGCGGTGGCAGGGCACGTAGACGACTTCGTGGCCGGGCGCGTCCTGCTTGAGCTGGTCGAGGTGATGCACCAGCACGCCGCGGTAGATGCGGTTCCACACCGGGGTCAGGATGAAGCTCAGCGAGCGCACCACCGGGTGCGAATAGTCGGCGGCGATCTCGTAGGCCATGGCGTGGGCTTTCTTCCACGCTTCGGTGCTGTCGCTGCCGTCGCGGCGGGCCTGGTCGGCGATCGCGTCCTTGACCGGATCTGCCGCGAGCACGCGGTCGATCAGCATGCGCCGGGTCGACAGGTCGGGGCCGATCACCGCCGCGCGGATGCGGCGGAAGTGAGTGCGCAGCACGCGCGAGAGCTTGCGTACCGTGCGTTCGGACGGCAGGCCTTCGTCGAGGATGCCGCGCAGGGACACCGGCGGCGAGAACCGCACCATGGTGTGGCGACCGTTGAGGGCGATCGCGAGCAGGCGGCGGAAGCGGCCGACCAGGGTCCAGTTTTCCGAGAACAGCACCGAGAACCAGCCGCTGCTGCGGTCCGGTGCGCGGCCGACGAAGATCGACACCGGCACCAGCTGCACGTCGAGCGCGGGGTCGTCGCGGTGCGCATCGAGCAGGCGCGCTAGCGAGCCGGAGTGGGTCTTGGCCGAAGGCGGACCGGACGGCGCCAGGGTGCCGGCGTGGCGCCGCGACAGCGCGACATAGGCGCGCTTGCGGCCGAGCGGGTCGCCCGGCAACGGTTGCAGCGGCGAGGGCAGGCCGCTCTCGCGGCAGGCGCGTTCGAGGATCAGCGCGTTCGACAGGCCGTAGTCTTCGAGCACGTAGCAGACCGGGCGGCCGTGCCACTCCTCGGCGATGTGTTCGGACGGCGCCTTCGGCTCGATCGTCAGCGACACCCACGGCGCCATGATCTTGCCGAGCAGTCGCGCCCACCATGGGCGGTGCGCCGGCTGCGCGCGCGGGCGCGGCGCGGCGGCGGCCGCGG
>NZ_JBPKJP010000090.1:0-16594 GCF_051217035.1 Lysobacter sp. 1R34A | reverse complement strand
CTCGGCCCCGATGCACGCGCCGGCAGCGCCCGCGCCCGCCACCGCCAGCGATGCCGTCAAACCGCAGCTGGCCCGCGAGCGCCGCTACGAACTGCGCGAAGCCGCCCCTGCCGGCGCAGCCGCCGCTTCGGCGCCCAAGGCCGAAGGCCGCGCCGAAGCAGAGGCTCGGACCGAAGCTCGGGCCGATCGGGGCAGCAAATCGGCGCCATCGCTCGGCAATGCCGTGCGCTCGCCCGCGCCTGCCGCTGCCGCCCAGTCGGCCAACATGCAATCGGCGAATAGCGCAGCGGCCGACGCCCAGGCCGCGCAACCGGCGGTCGCTCAGGATTCCACCGTACTGGAACGGATCGAGGTTACCGGCAGCCGGGTCCGGCTCAACGCGACCGAGGAAGCGACCCTGACCCCGGCGCAGTGGCTGGAAATCATCCGCTCGTACCGCGACCGCGGCGATATCGAGCTCGCCCGCGACAGCCTGCGCCGCTTTCACCGCGCCCATCCGCAGGCGCGGGTGCCGGACGACCTGCGCGCGCTGCTGAAATGAGCCCGGGCCGCCGCCCCGGCCTCGCCGCGAGCGTCCACCGGTGAACACCGCAACCCTCGCCGCGCGCGCCAGCCTGTCGATCGAGGTCAAGCACAGTCGCTTTCTCGCCCTCGCCGCGCCGGTGGACACGCCGGAAGCGGCGCTGGCTTTCATCGCCGAAGTCGGCGATCCAGCCGCGACCCACAATTGCTGGGCCTACCGCATCGGTGCCCAATACCGTTTCAACGACGACGGCGAACCGGCCGGCACCGCCGGGCGGCCGATCCTCGCGGCGATCGACGGTCAGGGCTACGACCAGGTCGCGGTCGTGGTGACCCGCTGGTACGGCGGCATCAAGCTCGGCGCCGGCGGCCTGGTGCGCGCCTATGGCGGCAGCGCGGCCGAGTGCCTGCGCTGCGCCGAACGGCGCGAATTGCTGCGCTACAGCGAGCTGGAGCTGGCGTTTGCGTTCGAGGACACCGGTGCGGTGCATGCCGCGCTGAGCGCCCACGGCGCCGAGAAAGACCAGGAACGCTACAGCGCCGACGGCGTGCGTATGCTGGTGCGTCTGCCCGAATCGCAGGTCGACGCCTTGAAAGCGCAGCTGCGCGACGCCACACGTAATCGCGTGCGCCTCGATCGACCGGGCCGCGCCCCCTCCCCATGAACGCCTCCCGATGACAGATTCCAGCGCCGGCCGCCCGGTCGACTCACGCCGCGACGACCGCAAGGCCCCGATCGGCAGTCTGCGAACCTTGTGGCCGTTCGTGCGCAAGCACAGCCGGCTGTTCGTGGCCTGGCTGTTCGCCCTGGGCGCTTCCAGCGCGGCCACCCTGAGCCTGCCGGTCGCGTTCAAGATCATGATCGACCAGGGCTTCGCCCAGAGCGCCGCCGGCGGCGGCAGCAGCGCGATCGATCGCGCCTTCCTGATCCTGTTCCTGGTCGCCATCGCCCTGGCCTTCGCCACCGCGATCCGCTTCTACTTCGTCTCGGTGCTGGGCGAACGCGTGGTCGCCGACCTGCGCGAGAAGCTCTACAGCCATCTGATCGCGCTCGACGCCGGCTTCCACGACCGCACCCGCAGCGGCGAGTTGGTCTCGCGCCTCACCGCCGACGCCGAGCTGCTGCGCAGCGTGGTCGGCTCCAGCATGTCGGTGGCGCTGCGCAGCACGGTCACGGTGATCGGCAGCCTCGGCATGCTGTTCTGGACCAGTCCGCGCCTGGCCGTGTTCGCCCTGATCGGCATTCCGCTGGCGGTGCTGCCGATCGTGATCGGCGGACGCAAGCTGCAGAAGATCTCGCGCGCCAGCCAGGACCGCGTCGCCGACGCCAACACCCTGGCCGCCGAAACCCTCGGCGCCGTCCGCACGGTCCAGGCGCATGCACGCGAGCCTTACGAACAAGGCCGATTCAGCGAGTCGCTGCAGATCGCGGTGAAGACCGCGCGCCAGCGCATCAGCGCCCAGGCCTGGGTCACCGCGATCGCCATCACCCTGGTGTTCGGCGCGATCACCCTGGTGCTGTGGTCGGGCGCGCACGACGTCGTCGCCGGCCGCATGAGCGCCGGCACCCTCGGCCAGTTCGTGCTGTACGCCCTGATCGGCGGCGGCTCGATCGGCGCGCTCGCCGAAGTCTGGAACGACCTGCAGCGCGCCGCCGGCGGCATGGGCCGGATCAGCGAACTGCTCAACGAAGCCAGCGCGGTGCGCGCGCCGGCGCACCCGCAGCCGCTGCCCAGGCCGCTGCGCGGCGAACTGGTGTTCGAGCACCTCGGCTTCCATTACCCGCTGCGCCCCGACCTGCCCGCGCTGGAGGACTTCAGCCTGCGCGTGCATCCGGGCGAAACCGTGGCCCTGGTCGGCCCCTCCGGCGCCGGCAAGAGCACCGTGTTCTCGATCCTGCTGCGTTTCCACGACCCGCAGCAGGGCGCGGTACGGGTCGACGGCGTCGACGTGCGCGAGCTCGACCCGGCCGCCTTGCGCGAAGCCATCGCCCTGGTGCCGCAGCAGCCGACCATCTTCGCCACCACCGCGCGCGACAACATCCGTTACGGCCGCCTCGAAGCCGGCGACGACGAGATCGCCCAGGCCGTGCGCGCCGCGCATGCCGCCGATTTCATCGACGCCCTGCCCGAGAAACTGGCGACCGAGCTGGGCGAGCGCGGCGCGCGCCTGTCCGGCGGCCAACAACAACGCATCGCGATCGCCCGCGCCCTGCTCAAGGACGCGCCGATCCTGCTGCTCGACGAAGCCACCAGCGCGCTCGACGCGCAGAGCGAGCGCGCCGTGCAGCAAGCGCTGGAAACCCTGATGGAGGGCCGCACCACCCTGGTCATCGCCCATCGCCTGGCGACCGTGCTCAAGGCCGACCGCATCGTGGTCATGGACCGCGGCCGCATCGTCGCCGAAGGCACTCACGCGCAGTTGCTCGCCGAGGGCGGCCTGTACGCGGAACTGGCTAAGCTGCAGTTCCTGGATTGAAGCGTTGAGCGAGAAGTGGATAAAGAGGAGTGAGTAAAGAGAAGTGAGGAGTGAGCGCAGGCAGATATCGCCGACGCTCATGCTCTCCTCACTCCTAGTTTCCAGTTCCTACGTTCCTGTCTGCCGGCTCAACTGCGGACCAAAGTCAGCCCGTACTGGCTGAGGATCGGGCCGAGCCGCTCGAACAGGCTGCTGCGCTGCGAAGCCGGAATGCCGCAGTTGTTGCCGTTGGCCTGCACGTTGCCGCCCGACATCACGCCCTGCGCCTGGCCGGCGCTGGTGATCCACGAACCGCCCGAATCGCCGCGACCCATGCAGGCATTGCCCTGGGTCAGGCCGCGCACCGCGCCTTCGGCGTAGTTGGCGGTGACGTTCTTGGCGGTGATGGTGCCGCAACGATAACCGGTGGTGCGGCCCGAGCGGCATACCGCCGCGCCGATCGCCGCCTCGGTGCTGCCGCGCACCGGCACGGTGCCGCCGCTGTAGTTGCTGACCGCGCCCTGCAGAGTGTGGGTGCTGCCGACGCTGACCCAGGCGCGGTCGTTGCCCGGGAACACGCGCGCGGCGAAGGAGCCGACCTGCACGCCGCCGATGCGGGCGATCGCGCCGACCGTGCCGCAATGCCCGGCGGTCACATAGCCCTTCGTGGTGCCGCGGGTAACCGAGAAACCGACCGAACACAGCGAGGCGTTGTTGATCGAATACTCGATGCCGCCGAGCACGGTCGCGGTGGTCTGCAGCGTACCCGGCATTTCTTCGATGCGCACCATGCCGGTGTCGGCGCCGCTGAGCGCGACGAAATCGACGCCGCGCTCGGTCGCGCCCTGGTCGACGCGGACCACGACGCTGTTGCTGGTCTGGTCGACGTACCAGCTCTGGATACCGGTCAGCGGCTTGCTGATGCCCTTCACTCGCGCCTGCGAGCTGGCATCGAGCAGATCCATCGAGTGCTGCAACTGCTTCAGGCTATGGCGCACGGTGCGCACTTCGATGCCGGGAATACTCAGGCTCTTGCGCGCGCCCGCAGTCGCGGCGACGTACTTGAAACTGCCGTCCTCGTTGCGCTCGATCCAGCTGCCGGCGAAGTTGCCGCCGAGCTCGCGTTCGACCGCGGCCGCCCGATTCCGGGCGAGGCGTTCGGTGGCGAGATACTGGCCGAGTTGCGACGGGAACACGCCGAGGTCGCGCTGCATCGCGAATTTCAGCTCGGGACTGACTTCGTCGGCCGCCAGCGCCGCGCCGCCGGACAATGCGGCCACCGCCGTCATCATCGAGAACAAGGACACACGCGCCAGGCCGGCGCGCTTGCCGGATTTCGATACGGACATGTTGAAGAACTCCTTAGGGAATGGAATCTGACATGACTCGGATGAGGTCGTGACGACCTCGTGTCGCCATCGCAGGGACGGCGGATCCATCGTCGGGACAACACACTCGCGTGGCGTTCGATGCGTGTCGGGTCGATGGGAGCAGACAGATAAGAAGATGCCGGGCGCGCGCACAAGCCGCCGGCGAGGCCCCGTCACACCGGTAGTCCGAGGCGCGTCACAAGAACGCGCATGCGATGTCGAGGCTGAACGAATTCGCGTCAGAACCCTACCGAGTCACGACGACGATGCGCATACGGATGTTGCCGGGCGCGCGCGACGCTGCAGTGCAGCAGGAGGAGCGCGAAAGCCTTATCGCGACTATCCCGCGGATACGCCACTGAGGGCGCATTTCGATTCGATCGATACGACTTCAAATGCGCATCGCGAGCGATGCGCGTTCGCTTCACGCTGAACGGTAATGCGTATCGCCGCCGCTGCCGCCGCCGGCGCAATCAGCCGATACGCCGGGCTTCGCCGATCAACCAAACCGTGAACAGGCACAAGGCGACAAGGGCCGCGCCACGGCCGAGCCAGAACAGTGCGAAAGAAAAGTCCGAGCCGTGCGCCGGCGGCGGCACCGCGGCCAGCGCGAACAGCGCCAGTGCCTGGGATTTACGTGAACCACGCATGGTTGCACCTCCCGTAGCGGCCCGCATGGCCGCCTCACTCGACCTTACACCCATCGACGCTAGCGTGGCATGACGCCAGGCAGACGCGCGTCGACCGCGCATTCAGGTGCGGCGCTGCCCGGCCGCTCATAGCCCATGAACAAGCTCGTGACGAAGCCGCAATGAAGCCCGTACTGAGGCCCTACCCGAATCTAAACGGCGATTCCGGCGTCCGCGCCTATCTGCCCGGCCCGGACGCGATCGCGATCGAGTTCGTCGACGGTTCGGTCTACCTCTATACCGCTCAGAGCGCCGGCGCCGAGACCATCGCCAGCATGGTCGAACTGGCCGAAAGCGGCCGCGGCTTGAGCACCTACATCAGCCAGCACGTGCGCGAGGCCTACGCCGAAAAGCTGCGTTGACGCGCCGTCGCCCGGGCGCGGCGCCCACGCGGGCCGCGCTCAGGGGTCGATGCGGATCGGCGTACCGGTCGGCACCAGGCTCCAGACTTCCTCGATCTGCGCATCGGTCAGGGCGATGCAACCGTCGGTCCAGTCGCGCCGGTATCCGGGCGGCGTGCCGCCGTGGATCATGATGTCGCCGCCCGGGTCGACGCCGCGCGCACTCGCGTGTTTGCGATCGGCCTGGTTCGGATACGACACGCGCAGGGACAGATGGAAGCGGCTGTTCTGATTGCGCCCGCTGATGCGGTAGGCGCCTTCGGGCGTGCGTTCGTCGCCCTGCTGTCGCTTGTGCCCGATCGGCGCATCGCCCAGAAGAATCGAATAGGTGCGGATGAGCTTGCCGTCGCGCAGCAAGCGCATGCGCCGCTCCGACTTGTCGACGACGATGCTGTCGGCGCGTTGCGGCTCCGGCGCCATCGCCGGCGGCGTGCGCGCCGCGGCCGGCGCGCAAAGCGCCGCGGCGCAAAGCAAGAGGATACCCAGCGCCTTCATGCCGGCAGCGCCCGCTGCAGCACCGGCTCGAAGTCCAGGCCTTCGGGCAAGGTGCCGAACGCCAGCCCGTGCCGTCCGCCGAGCCGGCTCGCGCAGAACGCCGCCGCGAGCGGACTGTCGGCGCGCAGCAAGATGGCCGCCTGCAGGCCCAGGGCGAGGCGCTCTGTCCATACCCGCGCCTGCGCCTCGGCGACCGGCGCGCGCCCGCTCAGGACCGCGCGCAGCGCGGCGAGTTGCGTATCGAACGCCGCGTCGCGACCGGCGGCCGATTCGAGTTCGGCCAACACCGCCGCGCCGGTTTGCGGCTCGCGTGCGAGCGCGCGCAGCACGTCGAGGCACTGGATGTTGCCGCTGCCCTCCCAGATCGAATTCAACGGCGCCTGCCGGTACAACCGCGGCAGGATCGATTCCTCGACATAGCCGGCGCCGCCGAGGCATTCCTGCGCCTCGTTGACGAAGGCCGGCGCGCGCTTGCAGATCCAGTACTTGCCGATCGCGGTGGCGATGCGCGCGAACGCTTGCTCGCCGGCATCGCCGCCGGCCCGGTCGACCGCGCCGGCAACCCGGATCGCGAACTGGATCGCGGCCTCGGCTTCGAGCGCGAGGTCGGCCGCGACGTTGCGCATCAGCGCATGATCGAGCAATGGCTTGCCGAAGCTGCGCCGATGGCGCGCGTGGTGCATCGCCTGGGCCAGCGCCATGCGCATTTCGCCGGCCGAGCCGAGCATGCAATCCAGGCGGGTCAGCATCACCATCTCGATGATGGTCGCCACGCCGCGGCCTTCGTCGCCGACGCGCTGCGCCCAGGCGCCGTGGAATTCGACCTCGGACGACGCGTTCGACCAGTCGCCGAGCTTGTCCTTGAGCCGCATCAGGCGCAGCGCGTTCTTGCCGCCGTGCGGATGCCAGCGCGGCATCAGGAAGCAACTCAGCCCGCCCGGCGCCCGCGCCAGCACCAGGAACCCGTCCGACATCGGCGCCGAGAAGAACCACTTGTGGCCGACCAGTTCGTACTCGTCGCCGGATATCGGCGTGGCGACGGTCTGGTTGGCGCGCACGTCGGAGCCGCCCTGCTTCTCGGTCATGCCCATGCCGAGGGTCAGGCCGGTCTTGTCGCCGAAACCGACATCGCGCCCGTCGTAACTCGGCGCGGCGGCCTTGCGCGCCCATTCGGCCAGGGCCGGGGCGTGACGCAACACCGGTGCGGCGGCGTGGGTCATGGTCAGCGGGCAACTGCTGCCGGGTTCGACCTGGTGATGCAGATAACTCAGCGCCGCGCGCGCGACGTGCGAGCCCGGGCGCGGATCGTGCCAGGACAGACCGGCGACGCCGTGTTCGATCGCCGCAGCCATGATGGCGTGGTAATTCGGGTGGAACTCGACCAGGTCGATGCGATGGCCCTGGGCGTCATGGCTGCGCAGACGCGGCTTGTCGCGGTGCGCGTCGAAGCTGAGGCGGTAGATCTCGTCGCCGGCGAGCGCACCGTAGCGCGCCACCGCCTCGGCATGGCCGTCGCCGCCTTCGCGGCTCACCGCTTCGCGCAGAGCGATATCGTCGCGCCACAGATCGCGCGGGGCGAACGGCGGCGGCTGATTCTCGACCCGGTGGGTCGCGAACGGGGGCAGCGGATCCATGGCGGCGAATCTCCGTAGGGTTTGTCCGGATTCTAGTGGTGTCTGCCCGGTGTGGGGACCTGCGAGTTACGCCGGTGTTGCGGCGCTCGGACGTACGGGCGTACGGGCCCTCTCAGGGTAGGAGCGGCGCGAGCCGCGACCGCGGGGCTCCAAGCTGGCGCAACGCCTTGCTCGGCGACGTGCCCCCGCCCTGCCCCTGCCACGGCCGTTGCAGTTGCAGGCCGTTGCCGTTGCCGTTGCCGTTGCCGTTGCCGTTGCCGTTGCCGTGCGCAGCTTCGCACTAGCGAAGACAACAGAAGACCCGGAGGGCGGCCCGCAGGGATGCGGGCCGTTTTTCATCGGGACAGGGAGGTCCCGTATGAAAAATCACCGCGTATGCATCGAACGCGCGGGCCCTTGATTCAAAGAAAAGCACTTTTCTTTGGTTACCTTTCTTTTGTTGCTTATGACAAAAGAAAGTAACCCGCCGCTTCAGCGGCGGAAGCTTTGGGTTTGATCTTGATCTAGATATTGATCTTGATCTTGATCTTGATCTATTAGATGAGAGAGGCGCCGAAGACCGCCGCAACGATGTCGCGGCTTGCGCCGCTCCTACCCTGCGAGAGCACGCAGCTCCGATAGATGACGACGGCCGTGCTGTTTCTGCGCATCCGCGTCGCGACTCACGTCGCTCCTACAAAGGCCAAGCCCAGCAACGCAACACCGCGAAACCATCCCCTGTAGGAGCGACGTAAGTCGCGACCACCGAACGCGCCGCCGCAAAGAAAAAGGCCCCGCCGGAGCGAGGCCTTGGAAACTGTCCGAATTCGATCGGGCCAGCCATTGCCCCGAGGGGCAACGCAATCAAACCACCGGAGCCACTTCGGACGCCTGTGCGCCCTTCGGACCCTGGGTCAGCTGGTAGCTGACGCGCTGACCTTCCTGCAGACTGCGGAAGCCTTTTGCGTTGATCGCGGAGAAGTGCACGAATACATCCGCGCTGCCATCTTCGGGAGAAATAAAACCGAAGCCCTTGGCGTCGTTGAACCACTTCACGGTGCCGTACTGCATATCCTTATTGACCTCATGCTGGATGCGTTGACGTGCGTCGTCGCTGAATGTGCCACGAGACGCATTGCGAGTATGCAAACTGTGCCGGTGGATGACAACGGCCCAGCGTGACCACATCCATCACGTAGTCCGTAGGGAAAACCGGCCACGCCGCAGGCGCGGGATTCGGTTTATGCGACCCCGATCACCTATCGAGCACGGCGCTCAGCAGCGCCGGCAGCCCGGCCGAAGCTGCCGCGACGTTGTCGAGCACGTCCTGCAGGGTGATCACTTCGTCCGGGTCGGGGCCCGCGCCGGCGGCCCAGTTGGCGACGATGGCCAGGCAGGCGTAGTCGAGGCCCAGCTCGCGCGCGAGGCCGGCTTCGGGCATGCCGGTCATGCCGACCAGGTCGCAGCCGTCGCGGCGCATGCGCGCGATTTCGGCTCGCGTTTCCAGGCGCGGGCCCTGGGTGGCGCCATAGCAACCGCCGTCGACCAGGGCCACGCCGGCGCTGTGCGCCGCGGCGATCACCGCCTGGCGCAAATCGCGGGTATAAGGCTCGCCGAAATCGACGTGCAGCACCTCGGTGCCGGGTTCTTCGCAAATAGTCGAGATGCGGCCCCAGGTGTAGTCGATCAGCTGGTCCGGGCAGGCCAATACGCGCGGGCCGAACCGTTCGGTAATGCCGCCGACCGTATTGAGCGCGAGCACGCGCTGCGCGCCGAGGGCCTGCAGAGCGGCGAGATTGGCGCGGTAATTGATCTGGTGCGGCGGCAGCGAGTGGCCTTCGCCGTGGCGCGCCAGGAAGGCGACGCGGCGGCCGCCGAGCGTGCCGATCCGGACCGGGCCCGAGGGCGCGCCATAACGCGTCACCGGCTGATGCGACTCGACGTCCTGCAGCTCGGCGATGCGGTACAGGCCGGTGCCGCCGATCACGGCCAGGTCGATTGCCAGATCGCTCATCTCAATCCTTCAGTGCGTAGATCGCGGGCAGATTGCGGCCCTGCTCGTGGAAATCCATGCCGTAGCCGAACACGTAACGGTCGGGCACTTCCACGCCAACGTAGTGCGCGCTCAAGCCCTCGACGCAACGGTCGTGAGCCTTGACCGCGAGCGCGGCGATGCGCACTTCGACCGCCCCCTGCTGCAGGCACCATTCGCGGATCGCGTGCAGGGTGTGGCCCTCGTCGACGATGTCGTCGGCGAGCAGCACGCGGCGGCCGCGCAAAGGCGTCGCCGGGCGATGCTTCCAGACCAGCTCGCCGCCGGAGGTCGCGCCGCGGTAGCGGGTCGCATGCAGATAGTCGAACTCCAGATCGAGCCCGCGTTCGCCGAGCTCCATCGCCAACTGCGCCGCGAACGGCAGGCCGCCGTGCATGATCGTCAGGTACACCGGCACGCTGCCGGCGTAGTCGTTGCGGATCTTGCCGGCCATGCGCGCTATTTCGCGTTCGAGCGTGCGACGGTCGAAAATGAGGTCGGCATCGGCGAGCGCCGCGGCCAGGTCGTGCGAAGTCATCAAGCCAATCCTTCCAGACGGTGGCGGGTTTCGCCGTAACGGGCGTCGGCGAGCAGACCGTCCCAGCCCATCGCGCCCCGGCCGATCAGGCCGGTCAAGGCCGCGGTGTTGAGGCGGCGGCCTTCGACCGCCGCCAACGATTCTTCGACCAGTTGCGGGTGGCAGACCAGGACCACATCGCAGCCGGCGTCCAGGTGCGCATCGATGCGCGCCTTGATGCCGCCGACCGAGAACGCGGCGGCCATGCCGATGTCGTCGCTGAACACCACCCCGCGGAACTGCATATCGCCGCGCAGGATCTCTTCGATCCAGCGCCGCGAATAGCCGGCCGGCTCCGGTGCGACCGCCGGGTATGAGACGTGCGCCATCATCACCGCGTCGGCTTTGGCCTCGATGCCGGCGACGAACGGAATCAGGTCGGTCGCGCGCAGTTCGTCGAGGCTGCGCGGGTCGACCGCTTCGTCGAAATGGGTGTCCGCCAGGACCGAGCCGTGGCCCGGGAAATGCTTGAGCGTCGCGGCCATGCCGCGTGCGTGCATGCCGCGGACGTAGGCGGCGGTGAATTCGGACACGACTTGCGGATCGGCGTCGAAGGCGCGGTTGCCGATCGCCAGATTGCCGCGCCCCAGGTCGACCACCGGGGCGAAACTCAGGTCGACGCCGCTGGCCTGCACTTCGCTGGCCATGAGCTGGGCGTGTTCCTCGGCCAGCTTGAGCGCAGCCTCGCGGTCGCTGGCGTAGAGCCGGCCGAACACGTCCAGCGGCGGCAGCGCGCTATAGCCTTCGCGGAAGCGCTGCACCCGCCCGCCTTCCTGGTCAACGCAGATCAGCTGCGGACGAGGCGCGGCCTCGCGGATCGCCTGGGACAGCTCGGCGACCTGGGCTCGGGACGCGAAGTTGCGGCTGAACAGGATGACGCCGGCGCAGGCATCGTGCTGCAACCAGTCGCGCTCCTGCGCGGTGAGTTCGGTACCGGCGACGCCGATCACGAGCATGCGGAACTCCTGGAAAGAAGGCAGCGCTGGCTGCGCCGCGGCCATTGTCTCGCAGATGGGGCGACAGGCGTACCCCGCTTGTCCGCCGGGCTCGGCGGCTCCGGCAGCCCCGCCGCAGACTCAGGCGGCTCGGCCGTCGCGCTCGGCCGGGCTCCACTGCGCGTAGGGGCGGGTCGCCAGGGCCAGGTTGTAATAGCGCGCCGAATCGGTGACCTCAGCGCCGGCCCAGCCGGGGCGTGCGAAGACGGCGTCGGCGTGGTCGAGCTCGATCTCGGCCACCACCAGGCCGGCGTTGTCGCCCAGGAACTCGTCGACCTCCCACAGATGGCCTTCGTGTTCGACGTAATGGCGGCGCTTGTCGATCATGCCGCCGACGCAGAGCGCGAGCAGGCTGCGCGCGTCCTCGACCGGGATCGGATAGTCGAACTCCTGGCGAGTGTGGCCGAGCTCGCGCGACTTGAGGTTCAAGTAGGCCTCGTCGCCGGCGATGCGCACCCGCACCGAGGCCTTCATCGCGGTGGCGCCGGCGACCGGCGCGTCTATCGCCGCCAGATCGTTGAGATAACCCTGCGCCATCGGCACGACCTTGTGCGCGGCCGCGCGCCAGGCCTCGCCGACCACCAGGAATTTGCGTTCGATTTCTATGCCCATGCGCCATTATGACGCAGCGCTCGGCCGCGGGCGCGCGCTTGCGTACACTGCGCGCTCCGCGGGCGCCGCCCGCTGCCGAGTTACGCACGGATGCACGCCATCGCCACCCCCTGTCGCCTGTTGTGTCTCGTCCTGCTGTGCGCTTGCGACGCGGCATTCGCCGCCGATGCCGCGCCCAGCCTCGATCAGGCCAGAGCCGCATTCCGTCTCGGCATCGATGCGGAACTGCGCAGGCAAGCCAGTAAGGAGTCACCTTCGTTGGCGGCCGTGGCGATGCTGGAGTCGATGGATATCGCCGCGGTGCAAGGCTGCCAGACGCTCGACGATACGCGGACGACCTGCATCCTCAAGACCCGGGGCGGCATCGGCGAGGATTACACCGTCCTGCGTTTCCGCCGCGACGGCGCGCAATGGCGAGTGGTCGAAGAAAAGGACATCGATGCGCCGCAGCCGACCCTGGCGCGGGCGCAGGAACTGGTGCGCGGGCATTTGGGCGAACTGGCCGGCCGGGAACAGGACCCGAAGGCTGCGGCGCAGTTCAGGGAATTCGCCGCGACGCTCACCGTCACCGCGCTGGAGTCGTGCCAACTCGAGCGCGACAGCGATGCGGTGAAATGCCATGCAGGACTGCACACGCCGAGCCAGGGCCAGGGCTCCAAGCCGCTGCGCTTCCGCCTGCAGGGAACGGATTGGTCGTTGCTGCCGGATTGATCGGCGACCGCGCACGGCACAGGCTCCGATCGCGGTGCGCAGATTCTTGAGAGATGGCGGTCGCGGCTCGCACCGCTCCTACCCTCAGGCAGCGGCGCGGTCTCGCAAATTCCCGGTAACTCAGCTTCGTCTCAGCGCGGCTCGAACATCGCGATCGACTCGACGTGGGCGGTGTGCGGGAACATGTCCATCACCCCGGCCGCACGCAGTTTCCAGCCCTTTTCGCGTACCAGATAGCCGGCGTCGCGGGCCAGCGAGGCCGGATGGCAGCTCACGTAAACGATGCGCTCGAACTGCTTCAGCGGCAGCTGGGTCAAGACGAAATCGGCGCCCGAACGCGGCGGATCGAGCAACAGGCGGTCGAAGCCTTCGCGCATCCACGATTCGCCGCGCAGGTCCTTGCTCAGGTCGGCGGCATGGAAGTGGGCATTGGCCAGGCCATTGTGTTCGGCGTTCTCGCGAGCGCGCCGCACCAGGCTGGCCTCTCCCTCGACGCCGACCACTTCGCGCACCGTGCGCGCCAGCGGCAAGGTGAAATTGCCCAGACCGGCGAACAGATCGAGCACGCGGTCCTGCGGCTGCGGTTCGAGCAGGTCGATCGCGTGCTGGATCATGTGGCCGTTGAGACCGGCATTGACCTGGATGAAGTCGAGCGGACGGAACTTGAGCTCCAGGTTCCACTGCGGCAGCGAGAACGCGAGCTTCGGCTCGGCCGGCCACAGCGCGTGCACGCTGTCGATGCCGCCGGGCTGCAGGAACACCGCGAAACCGTGCGTCTGGGCGAAGGCGACGATGGCTTCGCGATCGGACTCGGAGAGCGGCGCGAGGTGACGGAAGGTCAGCGCCACGCCGGTGTAGTCCGGCGTGGGATCGCCGGCGATGAACTCGACCTGTGGAATTTCGCGACGCGCCTGCAGGCCGTCGATGAGGTTCGCCAGGGCCGAAATCCTGTCGCCGATCAGCGGAATCACGGTCTCGCAGCGCGCGATGTCGGCGACGAAGCGCGGGTCGTTCTCGCGGAAACCGACCAGGGTCTTGTCCTTCTTCTCGACCCGGCGCACCGAGAATCGGCCCTTGCGGCGATAACCCCAGGCCGCATCGGTCAATGCCGGCAGCACGCGCTCGGGCACGACGTGGCCGATGCGCTCCAGGTTGTCCATCAGCACGCGCTGCTTGGCGAGGATCTGCTTGTCTTCGGCCAGATGCTGCAGGGCGCAGCCGCCGCAGACGCCGAAATGAGCGCAGCGCGGCGCGACCCGGTCGGGCGCGGCTTCGAGCACTTCCAGCGTCACCGCCTCGTCGAAGCTGCGCGAACGCGCAGTCTGCTTGGCCATGACGCGTTCGCCCGGCAAGGCGCCGGCGACGAATACGGCCTTGCCGTCGGGACGCCGGGCCACGCCGCGGCCATCGTGAGTGAAGTCGGTGATCGCGACTTCGAAAGGGGTTTGATCGATGCGGGCCACAGCTGCTGGCAGGAATCAAGGCCGGATATTGTCGCAGATTCGGGGCATGGCCCGGGACTCGGGACTCGGAGGAGCCCTCGTGGCGCAGTGCTCGGAGCACAAGCTTGGCGCGTGTCCCAAAGCAAAGGCCCGCCGACGGCGGGCCTTTGCAGTCGCTTGATCGAGTCCCGAGTCCCGAGTCCCGAGTCCCGAACCCCGAGTCCCGAGTCCCGAGTCCCCGATTATTTCTGCTTCCAACCCCCGCCCGCGTCCTGATACCACCAGCCGCCCTTGGCGCTGTCGATCCACTGGCGGGCGAACACCTGGCGGATCTGCGCTTCCCATTCCCGGTGCCCGTTGGCCACGGCGATTTCGCGATACACCGCGGCCGAATCGCGGCCCTGGTCGGCGACTGCCTGGTTGACCGCGACGCGCTCGGCGAGCGGGATCTTGGAGGCGTCGCGCACGCTGACAGTGCCGGCGTTGGTGAAGCCGAGCGCGCCGGAGTCGAAGTGCGCGCGCAACTGACCGTCGAAACGCGAGGCCATGCGCGACTGGATCGCCTGGATCGCCGGGGTCTTGATCGAAATGTCGGGCGACTGCGCCTGGGCGCTGCCGATGCCGACCAGCGACCACCAGTCGACCCGGCCGGCGAGGCGGTCCAGCTGCAGGGCCGGACGCTCGAGCGAGGCGCTGCCGCCGGGCTTGCCGGGCTCGGTTTTGGACTCGGCCGGAGTTTCGCCGATGACCTTCTCGACGAATTCCTTGGCGGCTTCCTTGGCCTCGGCGGCCGGGAAGTAAACATTGATCGTCACGCAAGCCGTCAACATCACGGCAGCGACCGGTATTCCCATCCAACGGCGCATGAGCGGGTCCTTTCGGTTATGCGCGTCCTGCGCGGCATCCCGCGCATCCGGCGCGGGCTGAACGAATGGCGCCTATTGAAGCACGGCGCCGCGACAGGACAAGGCTGGCACGGCTTCACTGAACGACGGGTTTGACCTCGCCCTTGCCGACCGCCTCCAGGCGTTCGAGCAGGGTCGGCCAGTCGACCCGGCGGTTGTAGCCGACCACGTCCAGGTGCGGCACGCCCGCGCCCTGGACGATGGTGAAGCCCTGGTTCTTGGCCGGTCCCAGCCCGTCCATATGACAGACCTCGTCGGCGAGGCGGCAGGCGATGCCGATGCGGGCATAGCCGAAGTCGTCGAAGAAACCGATCAGGCGGTCCTGCAGGCTGCCGGCGAAGGAGGAGTCGCCGACGCTGGACAGGTCCTGGACCGCGCGCTGGCTGATGCGCTGACGCACGCCGCGGGTCTTGCGCGTGTGCAGCTCGGCGTCGAAGGCGACCGGTTGCCAGTCGACCAGGCGCAGTTGGTCGATGCGCCCGTGGAGCCGGCCGGTGATGCTCCCGAAGCCGAACACGCCGGTCAGCGATTCCAGGTCGAGCTGGTCGAGGGCGAGGTCCGAGCTCAGGGTCGGCGCGACCCCGAACGGCCGCTCCATCGCCAGCGACGACACCGCGACGGTGCCGCCGAACACCTGCATCGTCAGGCCGCCGGCGAGTTCGAGCCGGTCGTCGGCATAGTGCGCTTCGGGCAGGCGGCCGCTGAGTTCGCCGGTGAAGGCCGGCCAGTCCAGGGCCTTGGACAGCTGGCCGACGTCGAGCCGGTCGAGGTTGAGGCCGAAACGCACGTCCAGGCCCTTGCCTCCGGACGGAGGACGCAGACGCAGGCCGTCGAAGCCGGCGCGGCCGCCGAGCATCGGCAGCGACACCGCTCGGTTCAGGCGCAACTCGCCGTCGCCGCTGGAAAACGGCAGGCGCACCGCGCCGAAATCGAGCCCGTACAACTCGCCGCTGCGCCAACCCAATTCGCTGTCGACCGCGGTGTCGGCGGAGTAACTGACCGTGCCGTCGAGACCGTCGAAACGGAACCGCCCCTGGGCATCGTTCATCGACGCGTCGATCAGGGTCGCTTCGGCCATCTGCAGCTCGTCGCCGCTCATGCGCAGCCGTACCTGCGCCGCACCGGTCAGTTCGAGTTTGGCCAGGCCCGCCAGACCGAGGAAACCCGACAGATAGCCGTCGCGCAGCGGCGCGAGGTCGGCGCTGCGCAGATTCAGATCGAGCGCGGCCAGCCCTGCGTCCGGGGTCAGCGCGGCGCTGCCGTCGACGGCGAGGATGCCGTCGTCACGCCACGACAGCCGCGGCAACCGCCAGCCCTCGCCAGTTTGCCGGGTCGCTTCGATCCGCAGCGCCACCGGCCGCCGTTGCAACGAAACATAGGCATTGCCGAACAACAGCTCGCCGCCTTCGAGACGACCGTCGACGAGGACGCGGTCGCCGCTGCCCAGCTCGCTGTCGATCCGCAGTCGCGCGCCGAGATTTTCGGCGGCGATCGAGCCGTCCGGGGTATCCAGTGCGCCGCCACTGAGACGCAAGGGGCCGGCGATGCGCAATGGCTGCCGCGCCGGCGCGGCGATGTCGAGACGGCCGTCGAGCGTGCCGCCCTTGATCCGCCCGTCCGGCCAGGCCTGCGCGACCAGGGCCTGGGCCCAGGCCAGCGGCACCCGGGCGAGATCAATCCGGGTCAGGTCGGGCGCGGCCGCGTCGCGGTGCAGCGACAGCACGCTGGCGCCCTGGCTCAGGCGCGCGTCGGTGGTGGCGACGCCCAGGTCCA